>JAGBXV010000012.1 GCA_017629115.1 Clostridia bacterium
AAGAGATAATCCTCCTGTTGAATGTGAGAATGTCAACCATCTTTTTGAACTTATTAAGGCGGCGTTCCTGATGCGTCGCAAAACTCTTTTAAACTGCATATCAAACAGTAACACAATAAAATGCGACAAGGAAACTTTAAAAAGCATTTTGAATGAACTGGGAATATCTGAAACAATCCGTGGAGAAGCGTTGACATTAACGGAATTTGCAAAGATAAGCAATATGATAATAAAAAGACAGTCTGTTGAACAAGTCCAGTAAAAACGGACAATAGACAAAAAAGACCTCTTGTTGTAAAATAAAAATACAACAGGAGGTCTTAAATTATGTCCAGAAAATATGAAAAGGTACAAATGCTAATGCCGGTAATCAAACAAAAAATAGAACTTGGATATTCATACCGTCAAATAGCAGAAGAATTTCAATTAGATAATGAGAAGGTTATCAGAAATTTAATATATAGAGAACGTCACAACATGCAATCGGAAATACCAAAACAGCGAGGAAAAAAACCGGCAAAAACTCTGCAGGATTACAAATATGAAAACAAACGATTAAAAATGGAAAATGAACTATTGCGGGATTTTCTCTCGCTCACAGAAAGGAAGTGAGAACAAGTGTGAAATATATGGTGATCTATCGTCATAGAGAGAAACATTCCATCAGCGAAATGTGTAGATTTTTCAAAGTATCCAGAAGTGGCTATTACGGTTATGTATCCCGAATGGATATTCCTGCAACAGATTTACCGTTAGCTCAAAAAATACAAGAATGTCAGGAAAAATACGGAAAAACTTATGGGTATCGCCGAGTACATATCTGGCTGGAAAGGCAAGGAATCTATCATAATCCCAAAACAATCCTTCGTGTGATGCAAAAATATAATCTGTTATCTGTAGTCAGAAGAAAGAAATATCGTAATTATGGGGAATGGATACACCGTTACCCGAATTTGTTGAACAGAGATTTTAAGGCGGACAGACCAAATCAGAAATGGGTTACAGATATTTCATATATTAAAACGAAGCAAGGAACCTTGTATTTGTCTGTCATCAGAGATTTATTTGACAACAGCATTGTTGCCTACAAGACCGGCACAGAACAAAATGTCAACCTTGTACTCTCTACCATCAGGGAAGCCAAGAAAAGAGAAAAGGTCACCGCAGAGTTGCAGCTCCACAGTGACCAAGGCTTTCAGTATACTTCACACGCGTACTTTAAGCTAACTAAATCATACAACATTACGCCATCAATGTCAAGGAAAGGTAATCCATATGACAATGCTTTGGCTGAAAATTTCTTTTCTATACTGAAAACCGAGTGTATTCATAGAATCAAACTTCAAGCATTCGAAGAAGCTCGTTTGCTGATTGATAAATACATCCATTTTTACAATCATGAAAGAATCCAATTAAAAACAAAACTGACCCCGTATGAATTACGAAGTCAGTTCGTTGTTTAAAACTTATTTGAACTACAACAATGTCTTTTTTGTACTGTCTGCACAAAATGGTGCAGCTCAACACTGTGGTCTTTTAATATTTACTGCTCCATATGTCTGCCTAAAAAGTTTGCTGCAGATTGTGCCAGTTTTTCTTCAATTTCACTCATTTTTGGCTGCTGTTCATTGGAGAAAAACACCACAGAGCCAATGGTATCGCCCTCGGCAATAATAGGTGCTACTACTCCGGCTGAATACTTTTCGCTGCCTTCAATAACAGGCACTTGCTTTTTTTCGCCTCTGGAAACAAAAGAAACTTTTTCTTCCATGATTTTTTCTATATCCGAGCTGATTTTTTTGTCTGTAAGTTCACGCTTCGGCACGCCCGATACTGCAATTACATTGTCCATATCAGTAATACAAATTGGGTATCCACTTGTTTTTGACAAAGTTTCGGCATAGTTGCCCGCAAACTCCGAAAGCTCACCCACGGGAGAGTATTTTTTAAATATTACCTCGCCGTCTTTTCCTGTATAAATTTCTAAAGGAGCACCCTCACGAATGCGTAATGTTCTGCGGATTTCTTTGGGAATTACAACGCGACCCAAATCGTCTATTCTTCTTACAATTCCTGTTGCTTTCATATATAACTCCTTGTTTACAAAGTGTAATTCTATTATCTGTAAACAAAGCTAAAATATACATAAAATCACGGCTTTATAACAGAATCTTTATATTCAGAAGGAGTTATGTTTATTACTTTTTTAAAACAATTGAAATTTTATGTCCTTGAGTAATTCATTTTTACAAAAAGACAATTAAAGGTTGCAAATATTTCAGGTTGTGATACAATATTAGTTGTTAATGATTATACACAGATTGATAAAATTTCGGGGAGGAAATAACTATGCTTAAAGTCGGTTTAATTGGTTGCGGTTTTATGGGCGGTATGCACGCCGCTTGCTTCAATGCTATTGAGAATGCCCAGATTGTTGCAGTTGCGGATGTAAGATGCGAAAAAGCTGAAAAAATTGCAAAGGGCAAAGATATTAGAATCTTTTCTACCGGTATGGAATTAATCGAAAATGCCGATGTTGATGTTATTGACATCTGCTTACCTACATATTTGCACACAGAGCACGCAGTTGCTGCTATGAAAAAGGTTAAAAATGTATTTATAGAAAAACCTGTTTGTATGTCAACTGAAGAAGGCGAACTTTTACTTAAAACAGAAAAAGAAACAGGCGCAAAGGTTCAGGTTGGTCAGGTTATTCGTTTATGGGACGAGTATGTATGGTTAAAAACCCAGGCCGACAAGAAAGTTTTTGGCGAAATTAAATCAGCATCATTCAGGCGACTAAGCCCCAAACCCGATTGGTCATGGGACGGTTGGCTCCATGATGTAGAACGCAGTGGCTCTATGGCACTTGATTTACACATTCACGACATTGACTTCATGCGCTATTTAATGGGCGAACCTGAAAGCTTTACTTCAAAAGAAGCAAGAAATTCTGACGGAGCTATTGAACACATCTTCACAACCTTTACATATCCTAACTCAACAGTAACTGTCGAGGGTTGCTGGAGCTATCCTGCTGACTTCCCCTTTACGGCTGACTTTATTGTAGAATTTGAAAAAGCAACCATTGTAAACAATGCAAATGGTCTTTATGTTTATTCCATTGACGGCGGTTGCGAAAAAATCGAGCCTGCTTCTTCATTTGAAAGTGACAACAAAACAGACGGTAACATTTCAAGTCTTGGAGGTTACTATAACGAGCTTAAATATTTTGTAGATAAAGTTTCAGCCGGCGAAGTTCCTACAGTCGCTCCCCTGTCTGAGGGCATTAAATCTGTTGAACTTGTCTTATCTGAAATTTCAAGTGTAGGCGGAGCAAAAAAATAATAAAATTTTGGTGAATTTATGAAAGAAAAAATTTGTTTTTACACTCCCCCGTTCCCACGGGTGAGAACATACTATGATATGGTTGATGCATCAGCAGAATTCGGGCTTAAATACATCGAGGGGTTTTGTGCACTTGATTTTGCTGCCCCGGATATTGAGGCGGCAAAAAGGATAAAAGAATATGCTGATAGTAAAGGAATTGGTTTTTCTTGTTTTTCCGTGTATATAAACCTTGTTGGCGATGACAGAAAAGAACAGTTAGAACGGCTAAAAGACTATGCTCAGGTGGCTGCCATTTTAGGCTCACCTTATCTTCATCACACAATTGCCAATGATTTTTCTAATCCTGACAATGTGTTGCCTTACAAAGAAATTTTATTCCAAAGGGGCATTGATGCAGTACGAGAAATTTACGATTACTGCAAACCCTTGGGTGTGAGAGCTGTTTATGAGGAACAGGGCTTCCTCTTTAACGGAATTGAAGGATACAAAAAATTCCTTGATACAGTTAACAGAGATGTGGGGGTTGTTGCCGATTTTGCAAACATCCGTCAAGCAGGAGATAATATCTGCGATTTTATAGAGGCTTTCTCTGACAGAATAGTTCACGCACATATTAAAGATGTTCTTTTAAATGACGAACAAGGCACAACAGGTCTTAAGACTTTGCCCGGTAATTATATGCATGAAGCAATTATCGGAACAGGGGATATAGATATAAAAAGAGGTATTGAATTATTGAAAAATTCGGACTTTAACGGATTCTACGGAATTGAATACGGAGCATCTGAGAATGATTCAACAATAATTCAAGAAAGTATTGATTATATAAGTTCTCTTTTATAGCAAAAATGGCAGCAAGCTTATGCTTACTGCCATTTTTATTGACACCTATATATAAAACACTTTCTTGTCTTGTGCCTCTGCATAGCAAGCAGTGTAATACGCACCACCTGAGTTTTTCCTTACATAGGCTATTACACAGTCGGAATCATCAACCATACGGCGGTTTCTTGTCTGCATACAGCCTACGCTGTGAAACGGCGCTAAAATCTTAACCTCATCCGCTTTCGATAAAATATAGCGATAGGTTTTTTTATTTTCTTCGCTCCAGCGATCCTCCTGACCTTGGTGCGGAACATAAATTTTCAGTTTTATGTGTGGGTATTTCACCTTTAAAGAAAGCACGCACAAGGCAGATAAAGCGTCAAAACCTAAAGCGCCGCCGTTTATAAAAACGGCGACACCTTCATTGATTAGTTGTTCAATTTTTTCGCATAATGGGGGAATAATCTCCTTGCGTGCCAAGACGGTCACATTTCTGTGGCCTGTAAAGCAACAAGAATTCATTATTCAGCATCCTCATCAAATTCGATTTCGATTTTTTCGTTGCAGTTAGGGCAAACGAGTACTTCATCGTTAATCATATCTTCGTCGAAGTAAACTTTTTCGTTGCAGCCGGGGCATTCAACTTCATAAAAGTCCATATCTTCTTCGTCGTCATAATATTCATCATAATCTTCGTCGTCATCGTATTCGTCGTAATCGCCGTAGATGTCATCACAGATGTCGTCTAAATCTTCGCAAACATCGTCTAAGCAATCTTCAATGTCTTCGAGTCTTTCTGCTGTTTCTGTAGCTTCGTCGTCAAGCTCGTCAACTGTAACAGCAAGTTCGTCTAAGACTTCAATGATTTTCAAAAGAAGTTTACCTTCATTTGAAGAATCCTCAATTTTCATGCCTTCTGCTAAACCGCGTAAATATGCAGCCTGTTCTGAAAGATATGCCATAGTAGTTATCTCCTTTCAAATATGAAAATTAAACTCTTTCCATGTATTCGCCTGTTCTTGTATCAACGCGGATTTTTTCACCCTGGTCGATAAAGAGAGGAACATTAATCTGAGCGCCTGTTTCAAGTATAGCGGGCTTTGTAGCACCTGTTGATGTATCACCCTTGAAGCCTGGCTCTGTTTCTGTAACTGTGAGTTCTACAAATGTGGGGGGTTCAACGCCGAACACGCTTCCCTTGTATGAGAGAACTGTTACATTCATATTTTCTGTAACGAACTTAAGTGCATCGCCTAACTGGTCAGCACCTAAGGGCATCATGTCGAATGTTTCATTGTCCATGAAGTAGTAAAGGTCACCATCGCTGTAAGAATAAGCCATGTTCTTTCTTTCGATGTGAGCCTTGGGCATTTTTTCTGTAGGACGGAATGTTTTTTCTACAACACCGCCTGTGATTACATTCTTGAGCTTTGTGCGAACGAACGCAGCACCCTTACCGGGTTTAACATGCTGGAACTCCACAATCTGGTATACATTACCTTCAAACTCGAATGTAACACCATTTCTAAATTCGCCTGCTGATATCATATATAAACCTCCAAAAATAAATATTCATAAGTATCGACACTATTATTTTATATGATAACCGTAGAAAAAGCAAGTTATTTTTGAATAAAATTACATTTTTTTCATTTTTTTACACTATGTTACAATTTACTTGACTATATCTTTAAAGTTTATTATAATTATTTTATGACTATTTTAAACATAGGAAGGTGCTAATTTTATGAAAACAGCTTATGAAATGAACATTGCAGAATGCAAGCGTTCACTCCCCTTGTGTCCTGTTAACGAAAATTTATATATCGGAGCATTTGTCATGTTTGGCGATGTGGAAATTACAGTTGCCGCAGCAAAAGCTTTACTTGAAAAAGCCCCCGAATTTGATGTACTTATTTCTGCCGAAGCTAAGGGTATTCCCCTTGTATACGAAATGGCCCGCCAGGCAAAATCAGAAAAATATGTTGTGGCAAGAAAGGCATCTAAACTCTATATGAGAAATGTTGTGTCGGTTAAGGTAAACTCTATCACAACAGACCACGAACAGATGCTTTGTCTTGATTTTGAAGATGCAGCATATATGCGCGGAAAGCGTGTTTTAATTGTAGACGATGTTATCTCAACAGGCGAATCATTAAGAGCTTTAGAGCACCTTGTAAACGAGGTTGGTGGTATCATTTGCGGAAAGATGGCAGTACTCGCCGAAGGAGAAGCAGCAGACCGTGATGATATTATTTTCTTAGAAAAATTGCCTCTCTTTGATAAAGACGGAAATGTAATAGGTTAAAAAAACAGCGGCTCATACGAGCCGCTTTAATTTTAGTATTAATTTTTTCTTAATAGTTTATCTATATTTAGGAACATATATCCATATTTCGTTGTATTTAAATGCAGCTACGAAAGAAAAGAACTCGCCATTTGGTGATATATAGAAAAATTGTGTGCCAACATCGCCTGTTTCGTTCCCGTCATATACAAATCCGTTATTATTTAAATAATCAAGGTATTTTTGTGGAGTTTGTGTATCATAAAAATAGTAAATGTATAGGTCGCTATTTTGCATCTGTTTATAATCAGTCAGACGCACTCCTGTTACAGCTGTATAGGTTGGTATATCCGTGCCAGGGTAGGTTTCAATAGCAGGTTTCTTGATATATACAGTTATATCCTTACCTTTAAAGTCGACATCTGAATATATGGTGACTGTTGCTACACCTTCTCTAAGACCCGTTATTGTCAGAGGAATTATACCATCATATTCTTTTGACCATTCTCCCCATTCACAATCAATTAAATATTCCTCTTCTGTATCCCAATAAATCGACCATTCATCGCCTTTTCCTTCGGCGTAAACAAGAATTTCTGTGGATTTGCCAACTTCCACTTCAACTACTTCCGGATATATATCAAGGATAAATGTATTATTACCGGCAGCAAACTCCGCGTACGACATTCCATCTGCATTTACATCAAACAATTTTATTATATTTATAGGGATAGCAAAACCAACATTTTCCGCCTCAGGTCTTCCGCTGGAAGTTATTCCTATAACCTCACCAAATTCATTAACTAAGGCACCACCGCTTGAACCATAATAAATAGGTGCAGTTGTCTGGATAAAGGAGTTGTCGCCTAATTTTCGATTGACATTGCTTATTATTCCGTCTGAAATTGTGTTCTCCAGTCCATCGGGACTTCCTATGGCATATACTGTCTGACCTGCTTTGATTTTATCACTGTCTGCCATTGTAACACAAGGAAATCCGTCAACAATTTTTCCCTCTAATTCTGTTTTTCCAATCTTTATTATTGCCACATCAAGTTCCGCATCGTATGCAATTACATTAGTGACACCAAATATATCTCCGTCAATAGTTCTTATCAGCGCTACGGAAGTATCTTCTATAACATGATAATTTGTCACAGCAACACCTTCTGAAGAAATAAAGAATCCACTTCCACTTCCCAGGAGATTTAATTTCTCATCATATACCTCTATGTAAAAAACAGACGGGGCCACTTTGTCAGATATTTCAGAAGCTGTTAGAGTTGTTTTTACCTGGGTGAAACTCTCGTTTTTAGTAATCTTCACTGTTCGAGTTTCCGCAATCCATTCAACAACGCAATCAAAGCTTTCTGCAATAGCTCTGGCTGGTACCAAAGTACGCCCATCTATGAGTGCAGGTGCAACATCAAGGGTTTTTGGCACACCGTTTTTAAATAGTACATTTGAATCAATCGTAACATTTACAACAATATCTCCCATCTTGCCGCTCGCGGTTTTCGATGATTCGTCCCAAGAAACAACAGCACCTAAAGATTCAAATATTTTTCTCATAGGAACCATGGTTCTTCCATCAATTATCTGAGGTTGGACATCAAATACTATCTGCTGTCCATCCAGCACTACTTTAATATCGTTGGTATTTGCAGAAACAATTGTAAAAGTGTTTAACAAAAGTAACATAACCAGTACGATACCTGTAATTCGTTTTAATTTTCTCATTATTTTTCCTCCCTGTAAATAAAAAAATGCGCCTACCGAAGTAGACGCATAAAAAACGCAAACTCCGATAGTCGCCAAACTAATTGATTAAGACAAGAACAAATCTGTATCCCCTCAAGTGGAATTTGCATTTTTATGTAAATTCTCAAAAAGAGGACACGAATAATAAACTTATACTTTTGAAAAAAGAAAAGTCCTTGTCTTTAATATTCAACTAGTTTGGCATATTTATTTTATCACATTTTTATTTTTTTATCAAGACATTTTTAAAGCAAAAGAGACTGTTTAAAAGTTGTGCTTTTTAAACAGTCTCTTTTTTCGTTTTTTATTTACCAAAGCCTTCTTCGATTAGCTTTATACTCAAATTGATTACCGCTTCTATATCGCCTTTGTCCGCCATCTCGCAAGGTGAATGGATATAGCGCGTAGGGATTGAGATAGCGCCTGTGGCAACGCCTGCACCCGTCAGGTGTATTGCACCTGCGTCAGTTCCGCCAAATTCCAAAACTTCTGCTTGATATGGAATATCATACTTTTTGCAGGTGTCAATCATAAGCTGCTTGATATAAGGGTGACAAAGAATTGAATTATCCTTGATTTTGATTGCCGCGCCGCCGCCCAACTTTACTGCCATTTTGCGTTTTCCTAAAGTGTCGCCTGTTGCAGTTACATCAAGGGCAACAGCATAGTCAGGATTAACTGATACTGCCGCCGCCTTTGCACCGCGAAGACCTAATTCCTCTGACGCTGTAAACACAAAATACAAATCATTTTTTTGAGATTTCATTTCTTTAATTATTCTGATTAAGCAGTAGCACGCTACTCTGTCGTCCAATGCCTTTGACACTACTTTATCACCAAGGTCAGAAAACTCACCGCAGAAAGCCGCTGCATCGCCTATTGAAATTTTCTTCTCTGCATCTTCTTTATCCTTTGCACCGATGTCGATATAAAGGTCTGAAAGTTTTAAATTTTTCATTATGTCGTCACGGCTTGCATCAACCGTCACTACGCCCTCTGTACCGTTTAAAAACTTCACTTTCTGATAAAGGGCGTTATAAGCAGAAACCCCACCTAAATTTGCAAAGCGGATATATCCGTTATCCTCGATGAATGTAGCGAGTATTCCGATTTCATCAGTGTGGGCATCAAACATAACACGAGCGCCCGTACCCTTTTTGTGGGCAATTAAGTTACCTAAAGCATCACGGTAAATTTCATCAACATAATCTTTTATTTCTTCTTCTATAAAGTCGCAGATTGATTGCTCATTTCCCGAAGGACTTGTAATCTGCGTGAGTTTTTTCAATAATTCCATCAGAGTTTTACCTCCTGCAAGTATTTTTGTACTAACATTTTCTGCGCCTCGAAGTCTTTTTTGCTTATTACTGATGAGGGCGAGTGAATGTATTTTGTAGCAACAGACATTGTGATAGTTTTAATGCCTCCGCAGGACAAGTGAATTGCACCTGCGTCATTTCCACCTGAAACTGTTTTTTTAAACTGATACGGAATATTGTATTTTTTTGCCACGCTCTCAACATCTTTTAAAATTTCCTTGCTGTAATAGGTGCGCATATCAGCAAAAAGCAACACAACACCGCCGCCGCAGATTGTGGAATAGTCTTTTTCCTCATAGCCAAAGGTATCATTGCAGGCTGTAGTTTCCAAAACTATGGCAAAGTCAGGATTTACTCTCTTTGCCGCAACTGTAGCACCACGAAGTCCCGTCTCCTCCTGAGCGGTAAAAACAAGGTATAAATCAAAATCGTAGCATTTATCTGCCAGCTCAAGCATCGCCGCACAACCTAATCTGTCGTCTAAGGCTTTAGCCTTAATGAAGCCGTTTCCGAATTCTGTGTATTCACTTTCAAAGGTAGCATAGTCACCGAGGGAAACTTTCTTTTCGGCATCTTTTTTATCCTTTGCGCCGATGTCGATATAGAGGTCTTCAATCTCCATACCCTTACCGCGCTCACTTTTTTTCTGCAGGTGGATTGCTTTAGCACCAATTACGCCGGGGATTTCTGTATTTCCAACAAGTACTTTTTTGGAAACAAGCACCGATGTATCAATGCCGCCAAGTGTATCAAATTTCAAAAATCCTTCGTCTGTTATTTTAGTAACAAAAAGCGCCACCTCGTCCATATGAGCGCAGACCATTACTTTTTTAGGATTTTCTTTACCGCATCTGTTCACGGCAATTAAGTTGCCGATGTTGTCACGGTAGATTTCATCGCATTTGTCTTTAATTTTTTCAAATATATACTCGCGCACGGGAGCTTCATA
>JAGBXV010000013.1 GCA_017629115.1 Clostridia bacterium
AATTGACTTTTTTGGCATATTATGATAAAATATTATTCTGTGTCAGACTCTTTAAATAAAGGAGTTGATACAATATGGGAAAAGACTTAAAAGGCAAAGAAATTGGAGCCGGAATCTATCAGAGAAAGGATAAAAAGTATTCTGCAAGATTCGTAAGTAAGGTTACAGGCAAAAGAGTTGAAAGGTATTTTGACAAACCCAACGAGGCTAAAAAATGGCTTGCTGAGGCAAAGTACGAGGATGAACACAATAAGCGTGGCGTATCATCACAAATGACTGTCGATGCATGGTTTAACTTTTGGATAGAAAATATAGTTGGTGATTTAGCACCGAATACCCTTAGAAACTACAGGGAAAGATATAAGCAAAATATTCAGCCCGTAGTAGGTAAACTGTTATTATCTAACGTAAAACCGCTTCACTGTCAAAAGGTTTTAAACGACATGAATGAGAACTACGCAGGCTCGACTATAAGGCAAACATTTATAGCTATGGGGACGATGTTTAAATCCGCTCTAATGAATGATTTAATAACAAAGCATCCTATGGATGGTGTTAGATTCACAAAGCCTGTGAAAGCGGTAAATGACATTAAATATCTCACTGTAGAGGAACAAAAAAAGTTTTTGGAAGTGGCGAAAAGGTCACACAACTACAACCAATATGCTTTAATACTTGAATTAGGATTGCGTACAGGTGAATTGGTTGGATTAACTTGGGATGCTATAGATTGGGAAAAGCGTACATTAACCGTAAATAAGACATTGGAGTATAGACATAGCAGAGGTTATTGGAGAGCGGGTACACCAAAAACACAAACAAGTTATCGCACCATACCTCTAACAGACCGAGCTTATGAAATATTACAAGAAGTGTACGCCACAAAAGATACAAGAAAACAATCCGACACACTCTCTCAAACGTTAGAGTTTATGGATAGGCATACAGGCGAAAAATCCACTCTTGTAATGAAAGACCTCGTTTTTATCAATTATAGGACGGGAGAACCGGCAAAGAATTCTTCTTATGACACCCATTTATATAAGCTGTGTGATGAAGCAAAAATAAGAAGGTTTTGTATGCACTGCCTTCGCCATACATACGCCACAAGGGCGGTAGAGGCTGGCGTAAATTTCAAGTTTCTAAGTTCTCTGCTTGGTCATGCATCTATTAAGACTACTCTTGATAGATACGCACATACAACCAATGATTCAATGCTTCAGGCGGTACAGCAATTTGAAACAAAAATGAAAGAATTGATGGCATAGATGGCGTACAAATGGAGTATGAGCCAACTAAAAATGCCTGAAAGCCTTGAAAATGAAGGAGAAGTGAAATATTATGAAATTAGGTATAGTCGGTCTTCCCAATGTTGGTAAGTCCACACTTTTTAACGCTATTACTCAGGCAGGTGCAGAATCTGCAAATTACCCTTTCTGTACTATTGAGCCTAATGTGGGTATTGTAGCAGTGCCCGACGAACGATTGGACAAGTTGGCCGAAATGTACAACCCCCAAAAGGTTACACACGCAGTAATCGAGTTTGTTGACATTGCAGGTTTGGTTAAAGGCGCAAGCCGAGGAGAGGGTCTTGGTAACAAGTTCTTATCTCACATCAGACAGGTTGACGCTATCGTTCATGTTGTGCGTTGCTTCGAAGATACAAACATCATCCATGTAGAGGGTTCTGTTGATCCTGTTCGCGATGTTGAAACAATTAACTTAGAGCTTATTTTTGCCGATATGGAAATGGTTGAAAACCGTATTGATAAGGTTCGCAAAATGGCAAAATCAGGCGAGAAAAAATATAAAGTAGAAGTAGAATTTTTAGAAAAATTATACGCTCATTTGGAATCAGGCAAGCCTGCACGCTCAATAGAACTTTCTGATGACGACGCAGAATTTATAAAAGAAATCGATTTACTCACCAAAAAGCCGATTCTTTATGCTGCCAATGTAGCAGAGGATGATTTCGTAAGCGGTATTGAAAACAACGATTTTGTAAAGCGCTTAACAGAATTAGCAGCAGCCGAGGGCGCAGAGGTTATGCCGATTTCTGCTAAAATTGAAGAAGATATTTCGGCTTTAGAGCCCGAAGAAAAAGAAGAATATTTACAGGAACTTGGCATCAACGAATCCGGTCTTGACAGACTGGTTAAGAAAAGCTACAAGTTACTAGGGCTTATCAGCTATTTAACAGCGGGCGAACCCGAAGTTCGTGCCTGGACAATCACAAACGGTATGAAAGCTCCTCAGGCAGCAGGCAAAATCCACACCGACTTTGAAAAAGGCTTTATCCGTGCCGAAGTTGTGGCTTACAAGGATTTAATGGAATGCGGCTCAATGGCAGCAGCCAAGGAAAAAGGTCTTGTGCGCTCAGAAGGTAAAGAGTACATCGTTGCCGACGGCGATATAATATTGTTTCGCTTTAATGTATAAAATACAAAAGACAGATTGCTATGGCAATCTGTCTTTTACATTTCGTTCCATATTTCATCGTCTGAGGAAAATCTCCTTGCGTGTCTGCAAGAATGGACTTCGGGATCAAAACCGCACACCGTGCGATACCTACAATACGAGCAGGGAGATATGTCACCATTTCTTACAGGGCGTATATCAATATTGCCCGAAACAATCTCCTGACCGATTTTTGTTACAGCGTTTTTTACATAACGCTTTAGTTTTTCGTATTGCTCGGGGTCTGCAAGCTTTGACTGATTACGGGAAACCGTACCGTCATTCTTTACATACACTGGAATAACCGCCGACCAGCCCGACGCATTTTTGTCCATTGCGCGAATAACAGTTTCGTTATCACACACAAGACCACTCATTTTAAATGCTTTTAGGGATTTTTCATCACTCACATCTGTATCGGGTGTACCGCTTTCCACAGGGTCATCCAAGCGGAAATAAAACATTCCTCCAAATGCCGCATCTCCGCCAAGGGTTTTTCCGCCGTTTTCAGTAACGGCAATCATATACACCGACAACTGAAGTGTTGTCATATTGAATATATCCGCTAAAGAATAGGCTTTGTTGCCGGACTTGTAGTCGATTATCTTTATATACAGCTTACCCTCGTGAGTAAGTGTGTCCACACGGTCGATGCGACCTACCATAGTGATTTCCTCACCGGTGGGTAAAGTTACGGTTACGGGGTCAATATCCCCATTTTTGTCAAAGGAAAGCTCAAACGCTGCAGGCTCAAACTCACCTCGTGCCACATGCTCGCATATAGCCCACACAGACTTTGCCACCAAGCTTTTAAGCCTTGTTTTCAAGGCCTCGATTCTCCCTTTGGAAAATACCTTTTTTATCATCATTGCAGCAAACATTTCATCACATATTTCGTCGCAAATTTGGCGTTGCTGTTCTTTTGTTATGGTTTTAAAGCTAAGCCTGCGCTTTTTTATTTCCTTTGAGAAGATTTCCACCACTTCGTGAAGCAAACTTCCCACATCCGGAGCCTCAATGCGGAGCACCTTACGCTCACGGGCGCGCAAGCCGTACTCAACAAAAAACGAAAAGGGACAGGAGGAAAAACGCTCAAACCTCGAAACGCTGCCGTAAAGATTTGTACCATAAAGAGCCGACACCGCATCAGGCGAAAGTCTGCCTGCAGTGTTTTCATACCTTGAAAAGCTTATTGCCCTTTGGATTTTAGCTCTATATTCTTCATCCTTTGAAAGCTCCGTTGCAAGTTTTTTGGCAAGTGAGTTTTCGTTCAGGTTTTTAATATGGGTAAGCACATAGGAATACGCCGAAGCATAGGATGCTATCGACACCTCAGGCGAAAGCTCGTCCCCTGCCAGATAGTTTTTTGATTCCATTGCAGGGAAAGTTCTCTTTAACTTGCCAATAAAGCTTGCAGGGCGCAAAGCCGTGCCGTCGTTATCTATGGAATAGCTCACAAAGAGCTTTTCTTTTGCTATATTTACATTTTCGTACACAGAAAATTCTGCATCCTCTATAAGCTTTTTGCTGTCTGGGGCAACGGATAAATTGCGTGAAATCAAAAATTCTCGCTCACCGTCGGACAAAAGCGCACCCGATGAAGGAAATGCAGGAAAATACCCCTCGTTTACGCCAATCAGGAAAAGCGCTCTGGGATTTTTTATAACAGAACGGTTTATGTCGCCAAAGGCAACACAGTCTGAAACCTTAGGTATAATGCCGATACTCTTTTGCGAAAAACCTGCGGCAAGAATCTCACGAAGTACAGCTAACCCTGTTGTTTCTTCTCCCAGACAGGTTTTTAGTGTGTCCAGAGTTTCGCATATAATATTGTAAACCTCCGTGTACTCATCGGCAAGGTTAAGCATACCTTTTTGCGCAAATTGGTCGGCTTTTTTAATTATTTTTTCTTCTAAATTTGTTTCTGTAAAAAACTCGCTCAATGCCGAAACTCTGTCGGCAACATTTTTTGACTGAGATATTTTTTCCTTTAATGCTACAACAGGGGCAAGCAAACGGTTTTTGACCTCAACCTGTCGCACACCCTCATCTCCCGCCTCCTCCTCTGTGGCGAAGATGCCTGCGCTTTTTCTTAAAAATCTTTCGTCGTCTAACCAATCGTTATAATTGATTGCCGAAGCCAAAGCGTAGTTCTCAAGCTTTGACGCCTCGCTGTCCGAAATATCAGCAAAGCCGGACTTCATGTACACGCTCAGTCTGTCTGTAGTAATTCCTGTAAGTAAATCAAATATGGAAAAAAGGTAAACTACAATAGGATGGTCCAAAAAGTTTTTGCGCGTATCGGCAAATACAGGTATATCATAAAGGGCGAAGGTTGAAGTAATAATGTCTTTGTAACCCTCGTAATCACCGGCAATTACTGCAATATCACGGTAGTTCATTCCACCTGCAACCAAAGATTTAATCTTTGTTCCCACAAAAGCTGCTTCGTCGTAGCGATTTTTTAAAACCGTTAGCGAAATGTTTTCAGGGCTCCGGGTAAACTCCGCAGAATTTGCACGCATAGCCTCCTCTAAAACCGAAAGCTCAGGGGAAGCAAATCTCTTATTTTCCTCCATTACCACAGGAAAAGAAACACTTGCACCTGCTGTACGAGCGCTTTTTTCCAAAAGATTTTTTGTATTTATTACTGACGAAAAAATACTGTCTTTGTGCGCATTTTCCGGCATACATAGGGATACCACCACATCTGCACCGGCGGAAAGCATAGACTCTATGCAAAAAATCTCGTTTTTCGTAAATCTGAAAAACTCATCAATATAAATAACAGAATTCTTTATATATTCATTTCCAAAGCAAAGGGACGCAAGCAAAGTGATGTCGTCGTCGCCGTCACTCATATCTGCCGTCAGGAGCTTGTTGTACTCCTCATAAATCAGCGCAATATCGCTAAGCCTTGCAACAAAAAGAGGCTCTTTCGCTTCGTTTGCTGCAACCTGTAATGCCTCGGGCATAATCTGCCCTTTTTTAAATTCTGATATTGCGTCCAAAAACAAGTCAATATAGCCTGTGCGCTCTTCTGCTTTTTTGAAGTATGTGAGCTTACTGCGACAGCGTGACAAAGCACGGGACAAAAGCATAGCCTTTCCCGTTGCGTCGGCTCGCTTATGCACAAGACCCGAGTCTGAAATTATTTTATACGCCAATCTGTTAAAGGATGTAACATACAGGGTTTCACAAATATACCCTGTCTTTGACAAAATTTGCATTTCACGCTCGTGGCTGTATTGTTCAGGAACAATTATGATAGCATTTTTGCCCAGTTGCTCTGTTGCTACAGCCTGATTGCAGATATATTCACTTTTACCGCTGCCGGCTTGACCCAGAACGAACTTTAAGCTGCCCATAATTGCTCTCCTTTTTTTATTTTGCTGTGAAATTATCGGGTTTTGTCTCCAAAAGCCCGAATGAATAAAGAATTGCATCAACAATTCTTCGTGAAGCCTCGCCGTCACCGTAGGGGTTTACAGCGTGTGACATTTTTTCGTACTCTGCTTTTTCAGAGAGTAATGTCGCTGCCATTTTTTTGATTGTTTCCTTATCAACACCTGCAATTTTTACAGTGCCTGCCTCAACTGCCTCAGGGCGCTCTGTTTCGTTTCGTAAAACTAAAACAGGTTTACCCAGCGAGGGTGCTTCTTCCTGAAGACCGCCTGAGTCTGTCATTACCATATAGCATTTGTTCATAAGGTTGTGAAGCTCAGTAACATCCAATGGGTTTATCAGGTGGATGCGTGGGTGTCCCCCCAGAATTTCCTCTGCAGTATTTTTAACCAAGGGGTTTAAATGTACAGGGTACACAACCTCTACATCAGGAAAAGCTTCAACAGTTTCCAATATTGCATTGCAGATATTTCTTAGTGGCTCACCAAGATTTTCCCTTCTGTGAGCAGTAACTAAAATTACCCGTTTGTTGTTATAATCAAGAGTTTTAAGACATTCATCCAAAAAATCATAGTCCTCGCAAACTGTTGTTTTAATGGCGTCGATTACTGTGTTGCCCGTTGTATAAATTTTATTGGGGTCAATGTTTTCCTTTAAGAGGTTATCCACATTGTTAGCCG
>JAGBXV010000014.1 GCA_017629115.1 Clostridia bacterium
AAATAAAACACAAAAAGGACAATGGATTGATTTCCATTGTCCTTTTAATAATGCCAAGTGTTTTTTAGTTGTGTGTCAAACTCTTTTATCAAATTATCCCTGACACCATTTCTGACACCAATTTTTTATGAGATATACGGAGTTATACGGGAGTATATAGAATTCTGCTTTTGTGATATTCCCTTGTATATAGCCATTTAGAGAGTTTTATAAGGATACATAGAGATATATGAAATTGGTGCATGAACTACTATACCTAATTTCATTTATTTCACCTCATAAATAATATACTTAAACCATTATAACCCAAATACAGCATTACTGCAAGAGTTTTTTAACTTTTTATATAAACAAAAACGGGATTCGCTGTTGCGAATCCCGTTAAATTTTAAATTACTTTAAAGCAGCTTTTGCCTGTTCAACTAATGCTGCGAATGCAGCTTTGTCAGCAACTGCAATTTCAGCTAACATCTTACGGTTCATTTCGATGCCGGCTTTCTTTAAGCCGTTCATGAATGTTGAGTAGTTCATACCGTTCTGCTTTGCCTGTGCTGAAATTCTTGCAATCCAGAGCTGACGGAAGTTTCTCTTCTTTAACTTACGACCAACATAAGCGTATGAAAGTGACTTCATTACAGCTTCTTTTGCTGTTCTGAACTGCTTGCTTTTTGCACCTCTGTAACCCTTAGCGAGTTTTAAAATTCTTTTATGTCTTTTGCGCGTAGCCATAGCGCCCTTAATTCTTGCCATTTGTTGTTACCTCCAATATTATTTTTCTTTGCAGCTTACTTATAAGGAATTAACTTCTTTAATGTCTTTAAGTTAGCGCTTGATGCGTACGCACCTTTTCTTAAGTTTCTTTTTCTCTTAGTTGATTTCTTTGTGAGAATGTGGCTTGTAAAAGCGTGATTCATCTTTACTTTACCGTTCTTTGTAACTCTGAATCTTTTAGCACTTGCTCTATGTGTTTTAATTTTAGGCATTTTCGTTACCCCTTCCAAAAATTATTTTATTTTGTTGTGCCCTTGGGGGACACAACCATGCTCATATTTTTGCCTTCGAGCTTCGGTGGTTTGTCAACTGAGCCAACTTCTGCAACAGCCTCTTTAAACCTGTCCATAAGCTGAAGTCCTAAAGCACTGTGATGTACTTCGCGTCCGCGGAAACGAACTGTGATTTTCACCTTATCTCCTGCGGCTAAGAACTTTTTAACATGGTTTGCCTTAGTATCAAAGTCGTGATTGTCAATAGACGGAGAAAGTCTGATTTCTTTAATGGTCATTACCTTTTGATTTTTCTTGGCTTCCTTGTCGCGTTTAGCTAATTCGAACTTATACTTGCCGTAGTCCATAATTTTGCACACGGGAGGCTCCGCTTTGGGAGCGATAAGTACAAGGTCGAGGTTTTTAGCGTATGCCTGGTCTAATGCGTCGGCTACTGTGGTAATACCGATTGGCTCACCGTCGGGACCAACAAGGCGGACCTCTTTACATTTGATTTCTTCGTTAATCAACATTTCTTGCTTACTGATGGCAAAACACCTCCAAAAATTTTTATCGCATAAAAATAAGCGGACAGATACCTGTCCGCTAAAATACTTAAAAGAAAAAAGTATCAACCATTTTAGCCAGTGCCGTAGCACGCCTGATGGTGAGAAGCGAACAAGCTTCTGCTTAATGCTTAATTATAATAACACACTGAATTCACTTTGTCAAGAAGTTTTTTTCAAAAGTTTTAAACCTATTCTATTATGTACTTATAAACCTCATACATACCTGTTGAACCAACTATAACCACATAAGCTGTGCCGCGTGAATCACCCTTTACATTGCCGTTTTTGGCAACCGTTACAACGGACTCATCTGATGTATAGCAGTCACCTCTATGTGCCCATACGGCAGCGGTGGGGGGTGCATTGCACCAACTTTGAGGTTAAAAGTGTTGAACGGAGTGGAGTTGAAATTTTTGCAATGTAAAACGCCCCGTCGGGGCGTTTTATTTCATTATATAATCAACAATCTTTAATTCCGCAACCTTTAACTACCTTTGCACCTACATTTTCCTGAATTCTGTTTAAGCATTCGCCAAATCTCTGAAAATGTACAACTTCGCGTTCGCGTAAGAACTTAATTACCCTCGAAACATCGGGGTCGTCGCACAACTTTAAGATGTTGTCATAGGTCACTCTGGCTTTTTGCTCTGCAGCTAAATCTTCCACCAAGTCGGCAATGGGGTCGCCCTTAACACCGATGTATTCTGCTTTCCAGGGGTTGCCTGCAGCAGCGGTGGGGTATACACCCTTTGCGTGGTCCACATAGTAAACTGCCATAGGGCTGTTTTCAATCTGTGTCGTCGTAAGGTTCTTTGATAACTGATGAACAAGCGTGCCAACCATTTCTAAGTGTGCAAGCTCCTCTGTACCAATGTCCGTCAGCAAACCTTTTGCCATATCGTCCTTCATAGAAAATCTCTGTGAAAGATAACGCATAGATGCACCAAGCTCGCCGTCGGGTCCACCGTACTGGCTTATGATATAAGCCGCCAGATTTGGATCAGGATTTTTGATATTTATCGGAAACTGTAATTTTTTCTGATATTCCCACATAATTTATTTACCCCTTCCTTTTAACGGTTTTCCCATGGCCATGGACCGCATATCCATTCCCATGTTTCTAAGTTGTCGTTGACTGACGGTGTTAAAGGACCGAACAGTTTTTCATATTCCTGCTTTAAAATCGCGGATTTCTGCTCGTATCTTTGGAATTTTTCCAAAGCTGCTCTGTGGCAGGGGTGAGTGTCTAAGAAAAGGTTTAATTCTTTTAAAACAAAATCCGTTTCCATAATCTCGCGCATAAGTTTTTTTCGTGATACATTATTTGCCATTGCACTTATCCTCCTTGACTCCTCTTAAATATTCGCACATAGTGAGGCTCAGCTCAGGAAAAAGCGTGCCACACTCCAAAGCCTGTTCAGGAGGAAATGTATTAAATGTTGTCTGAGGTGGTACAAAAGCGTAGCCTACTGCTACATTTAATTGTTCCATATATAATCTCCCGTCGTTTTATTTGCGAAAAAACTTTCGCCTGATTTCATTATATTCCATTAATCGTGTTTTTGTGACGAATTATTTCATATTCTAAAACAAATAAAAACACCTGTTTAAGCGTTGTGGCTTAAACAGGTGTTGCATTTTGTGTCAATTTCTGAAGAAACGATATAGAAAGGTTACAATTTGTCCTCGTGTGCAGCTGTTGTCAGGAGAAAATGTGTTGTCAGAAGTACCGGTGGTTATGCCGTTTTCTACCGCCCATTGTACAGCTCGCGAATAATAACTGTCTGCAGCTACATCAATAAAATGGTTTGATTTTTTTGGTGCCGCCGCATTTGAGAGCCGCGATATAAAGGTTACTGCCTGTGCACGATTTACAATTTGATTTGGAGAAAATGTGTTGTCAGAAGTACCGGTGGTTATGCCGTTTTCTACCGCCCATAAAACCGCTTTATAGCAGTAGTTGCCCTCATTTATATCGACAAAAGTGCAGGTGTCGGTTGATGGCTCGGGGCAGCCTGAAGCACGCCACAAAAATGTTGTCATTTGAGCGCGGTTGCATTCGGCATCGGGAGCGAATGATGTCTCAGAAGCTCCCTTTGTAATGTTTTTTTCTGTTGCCCATAGCACGGCGTCATAGTAATAATCATCACTTGAAATGTCGTTAAACGGAATGGTTGATTCCGGCTGGTTGGATGCGCCATAATCGTAAACGACAGGATTTGAAAACATAGTGTACACATTGTTTCCTGCTAGAGCATTTCCGTAAGCGCATACATAATATATACCGGGCGATGTTGGGATATAGGAGGAGCCAGTCGCTCCTGGTATCATTTCGCCCATAGTGTAATCGTCTGTTAATTTGTACCATTGATAGCGGCTTGCGCCGGAAGAGGAGGATATAATTGTGCCACTTTCTTCCTTAATGTATACTCCGCGAAGTGCATTTGTTTTGTCTGACCAAATGCTTTCCCATGCTTTAAGTCTAGAGGAGATGTTTTGTTGGCACAAAGAAAGTTTATCAACAGTTGTAGTGCTGTACAACCACATTGCCTGATCCGTGATGGCGGAATCCTTAACAGCAGTTGTGTAGCTTTCCAAAACTTCATTCGATAAAACATCCAGCGCAGATGC
>JAGBXV010000015.1 GCA_017629115.1 Clostridia bacterium
AGGATTTGGTAAAACATTTTGACAAAGAGATTGAACACGCTATAGACTGGGGTTGCAGCACCTTTATAGCAGGCACAAAGCACCCCGAAGACCATATTTTTGCGCAAAGAGTTATGGAGGCCGCAAAATATTATACTAAAGGAGAAATCTCGCTACTTCGACTGGAAGAGGAAAATGACGAAAAACTAAAGCAACGATTTATAGAATTGGCGGATTGGGAAATATACAGTTATTGACACAAAAAGGCTGTTGAAAAATGAATTCATTTTTCAACAGCCATTTTCTTTTTTAACTCATGATTTTATTTCGTCCGCAGGCAACTTGCGTAAAAATCTGAACACCATAGGCGCAGTAACAAAAAACGCCAACACATCCGCTATAGCCTGCGCCGACTGAACTCCAAATAGTCCGAAAAGCTTTGTCAATATAAGTATAATGGGAATAAACAGTATTCCGCTTCTGAGCATTGACAAAAATGTGGCTTTTTTGTTTTCGCCTATACTTTGGAACAGCATATTCGAGCATATCACCAACGGGTGGAAAAACAACGCTCCAAGCTGTAGTTTTAAGCTTGTTGTACCAATTGCAATTACAGCAGGGTCGTTTCTGAAAAGTCCTATCAAGTGGTCAGAAAACAGCATTCCAACTATTACAAACGCACCCAGTAAAATTTCGCCTGTGATAAATGTGAAGTAGAATGATTTCTTTACTCTGGAATATATTTTTGCGCCGTAGTTAAAGGACGCCACAGGCTGAAATCCCTGACCGATTCCTAAACCTACCGCAAATATAAAGAATGCTATTCTATTTACAATTGACATTGCAGCAACGGCTGCGTCTCCTCCGCAGATGCCTGCTAAGTTATTGAGTATCATAGTGGAAATACTACCCAACCCCTGACGGCACAAGCTGGGAAAACCTGTTGCCATAATGAGAAATATCCCCTTTGGATTTTCTTTTAAAAGCTTTGGTGATAGCTTACTCTGTGTTTTGCCACGCAAAAACATCGAAAGCAATATACCAAAACTTATAAGCTGAGAAAGAGCCGTAGAAAGTCCAGCACCCTCAATACCCATATCAAAAACAAATATAAAAATAGGGTCGCCAATAATGTTCAAAAATCCACCAATGGTGAGACCAATCATCGCAAAAAACGCTTTACCCTCGTAGCGAAGAATATTATTTAAAGCAAAGCTGGTCATTGTAACAGGACAGGCAATAAGAATGTAAATGCCATACCCCCTGGCATAGGGAAGAATTGTGTCGGTACTGCCCAAAAGCTTCATTAAAGGCTCGATAAATATAAGCCCAAGCACACCAATAAGTGCGCCCACCACAAGACAGGCGGCAATGCTCAAGGTAGCAAAAACACTGGCGCTATGCTCATCACGACCTCCAAGTTTTCTGGCGATTATACTTCCTGCACCGTGACCAAACATAAAACCAAAAGCCTGAATTATAGCCATAAGTCCGAACACAACGCCAACAGCACCGCTGGCACTGTTGCCCAGAGAGCTTACAAAAAAAGTATCTGCCATATTGTAAATATTACTTACAAGCATACTTATGGTAGTGGGAATTCCCAGCGTAATTACAAGCTTTGAAACAGGCCATTTGGTCATTTTTTCATAATGTTCATCACGCATTGTTTGCAGATTTTGAGCCAATTTTACTACCACCTTTTTAGATTCTTATATATAATTATTATAACACAAATTATATTACAATACAGTTAAATTTAGTAAAAAAGCCTTTCCTTTACAGGAAAGACTTTTTACATATATTATATTCCCATTTCTTTTCTTAATTTACCAAAAATGCTCTTATCCTTTACTATGAACCATTCACCCTCGTCTTTTGCCACGGTAAATTCCAGTTCATCTTCAATAAGTTCTGCTCCCGATATAACAGAATCAACTATTTCTGTTGCCTTTGCTGAACAAACTGCCGAAAGTTTTTGATCTATTTCTTCATCAGACATCTCATCGGTAATAATGCCGTTTTGTCTGTATTCTTCCTCTTTATCTTCTCTGTAGCCTTCAAAGTCAAACTCCTTAAGTCTGTCTACTATTTTTTCCTTGTCAAGCCTTGTGAGCGAAACCACTACTATGTATTCGCCTCTGTCTTCTGACACTTCAGTCACACGCCAGTCCATACCGTAGTAGTATTCTTTTATCAGCTTTTGAGATGCTGCATCAAATTCGCCGCCGTTAAAGGAAAATTCTCTGGCTATTCTTTTTGAAGTTGCAGTCCACATTTCATCCTTGGTTCCTACTTCAAATCCCAAGTGCTCCTCTGCCACCTCAGAATTTCCCTCTACTACAGCCTCCATAACACTGCTTACAAGGTCCTTGCACAGGTTTTTCTCCTTTTCGGTCTGCGCGTCCTCCTCTTCCTCTTCCGGCTGTTCTTCCTCTTCTGTTTCCTCCTGTGATACAGAAGCGCTGTTGTCATTTATTCCTATACTGTTATTAGAAAGCAGTTGCCACGAAAAATATCCTATCAGTCCGCAAACAATTATACCTATTAAAACCAGCAAAACAATCAGTGTAATGTTGGTTTTTTTCTTAGGCTCGTCCTCATCCGGCTCAAACTCATATATGGGTTCTGACCCGTATTCGTTATATTCCTGTGCCGACTCCTCAACTCCTGCATAAGCATAGTTAAGCACTGGCTCCTGAGCATAATCATCACTCATTCGCGCACCACAATTTTCACAAAATACCGCCTGAGGGACATTGTTCGTTCCGCAAATTTTACAAAACATACTGTTCTCCTAACCGGGATTTTCCCCTTTACTCAAAATGTCTTTATTGTCTGTAAAAATAATATGTGTTTGAATTATAATAGTTGTACACATTGATAGTGTCCTCATCAATAATTTCGTAGCTCCAGGCTCTGTTCCACGAACCATCTTCACCTATATAGTGGATGCCATCTTCAATTTTCCAACTTCCTCCGTCATAGCTGGGAATATTATATCTGCACCACTGAGTGCCCTCTTCCAGAGTAAATCTTATATAGTCATCACTGTAGGTTTCCCAGTTTCCCTTTAAGAAATCGAAGGAATAGCGGTCCATTATAATTTCGTTTGCATCCTCAAAGCCGATAATATCCTTGACATCATAGTACGAACCACTGCCGTTTCGAGCCTCAATAAGCGTCAGGTAATCGTCTGTGTTACCAATTCCCGATGTGTAGCCAAAATACTCTTGGGCCTCAGTATAATTACCCATACCATACTGATACACTGCCTCATCGTACATTTGCTCTACAACTTCTTCAACTTTAAAACTTTCGCCCATTTCCTGATATAGGTTATATGCCTCTATGTAATCACCATCGTAAACATACTGCTCAGCCCTGCGCATATCACATTCATATGCCATTGCAGAAGAATCCCTGTAAGCACCCAAGTCTTCAAAGATGTCTTTTGCCTGTTCGTAATCACCGTCAACCATCAAATTATACGCTTGGTCATAGCGTGACTGATTGTTGTTTGAATTTGTGATATTCATTGCCACAACTATAAATATTGCTATTACCACAATGGCAACAGCAACAACAGCAGCTACCTTAAATCCGCCTTTTTTCTCTTTTACATAGGCATCCGGTGACGGTCTGTACACCGGTCTGGGTGCTGTTGGTGTAGGAGTTGCCGCAGGTTTGAAGGGTGGCGGTGTCATGCCGGCTTCACGAGCCTCACGGGCCTCACGAGCTGCCATTTCTTCTCTCCTTATTGCTTCCAACTGTTCAGGTGTAGGCGGTTTTTCTCCGCAAACTGTACACACTTCACCCTCATTTATAGTTTCACAGTTTAAACATCTCCACATAATACTTCTCCTTTATTCCCCATAATACTGAGGATGTGAATCATAATACCCGCTGGTTGATTCATTTGAGTATTCTGCTTCATCATATCCTGTATCCATCATAGATGCGATAAATTTTACTAAAATCAGCAAAATAATCAAAATAGTAATTACCTTGCTTACTCCGCCTTTCTTTTCCGTCGGCGCAGGTACCGGAGGTGGTACAGGTCTAACCGGCGGAGGAGGTGTTAAAGGTTCAGAATGTACAGGTCTGTATGGTGTATGCCCTGCTCCTGTTGTTTTAGACGATGCAAATGTACTCTTTAGGTTCGAGCGCACAGGCTCCCCTTTTGTATATGTCGGGGCAGTCGGCGCAGCTTCGGCTACCGGTTTTGCTTCACCGCAAATCATACAATTCGCACCTTCATTAAGGGTTTCACATATGGGGCATTTCCACATTTTTTTATCCTCCGAATATATTATTACAACAAGTCATCAGCACTTTTGAAAAAGCTGCTTGTTGTGGGGTTTTCTATCTTTTTGGGTTCCTTTACTATCGTTTCAGGAGCTTTTGCAGTGGTTGTCATAGGACCGTCGGGTTTTGTTTTCATAGTGCTTTTTATAAGACCGCTGCTACCCATGGTTTTTACCACAACACCTGTCGTTTTTTCAACAGGCTTATCTGCAGGTTTTCCTGCCGTTTCCGAAGCTGTCAACGGCTTGCCGTTAAGCACCTCAAAAGCTTCACTTACCGTAGGTCTTTTTGCAGGGTCACGGTCCAACATTCTGGTTATCAATTCACGAACATCTCTTGGGATAGTATCCATAATGTTCAATTTGTAACCGTCCAAAACCGCTTCAAAAACATAGTCGTACTTACTTGTATCATAGCCGGGGAGTCTTCCGCTCATATACTGGTGGAAAAGTACGCCCAAGGCAAATACATCTATTTTCGTTGACAGAACACCGCCCTCTGCCTCGGCTATAAACAAGAACGATTCAGGGGCAAGATAAACCAAGTCCCCTTGAAAATCTCCGTCATCCTTTGGCGGTTTGCTTTCTAAAAAGCTACTGTCAAAATCTATAATTTTCGCTGTGTACATTCCTTTTTTTGTTCTTTTAAAAAGAATGTTATCAGGCTTAATATCGCCGTGAACAATACCGTGCATATGCAAGGAATTTACACAGTGAAGTATAATCTTCATTATGAGTTTTTTCTGATGCAGGTCGTGTCGAAAAATTTCCATAGGGTCAATTTTTGCAGCATCAACCTTGTCGGTAACAGTGTAATACCTGCTGCCGAATCTGAAAAAGTCAATTACTGTAACAATATTACCCGTGGAGCAACGGTTAAGCACATCATAAAAGGCACGCTTTTCTGCATAAAATTCTTCACAGATTCGCCTTTTGTGCAAAATCTGTCCCTCGGACAAAACAGTTGTGTCCACAGGGTACACAGGTGATAGAAATTCCTTGATAAAAACATCTACACCGTTTTTTCTGGCAAATCCCCACTTGGCATAACCACTGTTTGTACTTTTTAATTCTCCAATAGTATGGTATCCGTTGATATTTGCCATTTATTTGACACCTCTGTAGTAATCTTTTTTGTATGTTTCCCACATACGAGCCTTATCTTCGGCTGTTGCGTGCTCTATACCTGCTATGTATGTTCTATACAGATAATTGCGTCGGTCTGTGTAAGCTTTTTTAAGGTTTTTAAATGTTTTAAATCCGCACACCACCGCACCAAGTGTATAGTCATCACCTGCAACGCGCAAAAAGCTCTGGTATAAATTTTGTTTCCACTCCTGAACATTTTGTGCACGGACAAGCGAATCCAACAACGCAAACTCAAACTCCATAGGCGTGGAAAAATAACCGAAACATCCGTCTGTTGCGGTTATAAATACAGTTTCTGCAGGACAGCTCATTATACGGCTGTTTAAATGGTACTTGCCGTCAGCAGCAATTACATTTGTGAGCCTGCTGTCACTTGTAAGGTTTGTATATGCGTCCTCTTCCTCACCAATGTCATCAATGGTTACCTGCGAAATCCCCTTAGGGCTCATTATAAAACCTCTGGAATCACCTGCCCAGACAAATGCCGAGTAAATTCTGTTCTTTTCCTGTCTGAAAAGAATCATTGAAGCTGTGGTGGGAAAGCTCTTTGTAAGGTCGCCCTTAATCATGCTGGTTTCGGCACCGCTTTCTAAAGCTTTAAGCTCCCTAGTGAATTTTTCAGTAATGTCCTGGCTTATTTTTTTGATGCTGTTTCCCGAAAGCTCAACGCCGCTTTTATTAAATTCATAAAACCAGTCAAGTGCTGATTTTGCCACTGTATGGGAGGCAAGATAAGCTCCCGTTTTATTTCCGTAGGCGGCATATTTGCGGGAGCCTATGCCCCCGCAGCCGTCAAACACGCACATAAGTCCACATTCATCATTTATTGATGATGCATAGCTGTCCTCACCGTTTTTTTCGATCATTTCTTTGTTTATCACAAAAAAGCTGTCCACTAACGATATGAGGCTTTCTTTTTTTGCGTTGTTATTTATCATTATACACACCCACTAAATTGTGTTTGAAATAGAATCAATAATCTGGTTGTAGTCAAATTCGCCAAGGCCTCTGCCTGCTACTGAGGGGAAGTGAATTACATTATCCCATGTGTCAGAAATTGTGCTCCAGTAAGGACCATTGGGAGCAAATAAAAGCATACGCTTTGCCCTCTGGTCAATAAAGCCGTTGTTCTGCGCATCGCCCCACCAAGCTGTGAGCTCGTCAAATGTTTTAGCCATTTTTTCAGGATAGTTGGGTGCTGAATTTGCATAGCCCAGGGGATGTGTTTCGGCATCTGTCCATACAACAATAACCTGTCTTTTCTTCATGCCTTCTGTGTTCCACTTTGACTTAATAGCATAACCTAAAGCTTCTAAACCGTCTTCGGGGTCATCGCCGCCACCAAATGCTTCAATACTTCTTACGCAAGCCTCGAAATCAGCCGCCTGATCAGGAAGTGTAAAGAAATCTGTAGCAAGCATTGCTTCATTGCCGTCTGCAATATAGTCCCTGAATGCTACAATTCTTACTCTTAATGTGTCAATTGTTTTACTTTTAGCTGTCATTGCATTTTTAACATCATTGTAGAAGTGCAACGCATTGTTTTTTACCATATCGATTACATTGCCCATACTACCTGTTGCATCAATGCAGAATACCATGTCTACGCTGTAGGTTACTTTAAAATTTTCGCTCATTTTATGTATCTCCTTTTTATTATAATTTTTTAATCCAAGTCATCAGGTCTGTCAAAAAACGGGTTAGGTGCTCCTGTGGGTCTTTCTACCGCGCCCATTGTAGATTTTATACCACCTGTAACAGCAGTCTCAGGCGGAATGGAATACGCAGGTTCTTCTGCTACAGCAGGAGCCTCAGGCTCAACAGTTGTTTCAGGCACTTCCGGCACCTCAGGTGCAGGTGTACGACATCCGCATACTTCATCGGGCAACAAAGGCTTGCCACAATAAATGCAGAACTTTGACGGTGCAGATGCAATCTCAGGTGCTGATACAGGTGCTGCAGGTACTTCATAAGTCGCAGGTGCAACTTCCGCACGGCACGCACACTCTACTCCGGGAATCAGCCTTGAGCCGCAATATATACAAAAATTCTTTGCCATTTTATTTACCTCCGTTAATTATGGGGTTAATCCCCCTTTAGTAACCAATATTATAAACTGTGTACCATTTGCCGTCTATCTTTACTAAAGGAAGGGTTGTTGTGCTTTCATCTATTCCGTCCTCATAGGTTACGGTCAATGAAACTTCACCTCTATATCCTTCTTCTATATCAATCCATTTTGAATAGTTTCTGCCCATTTCCTCGTAGCCTTCTTGCACTACTTCATTAAGTCTTTCTTCGTAGTCCATAATTTCTTCAGATGTTAGGGGTGTCTTTGATACCAGCTTCATTTTTACCTTTGAACCTACTCCAAACGAATTCTGTAATGAGTTTGCACCCTCTGAGAAGTGTTCACGAGCATCTGAATCCATTTTTGCCAATTCCTGAATCGGCTTGGGGTATGCCTTTATAAATGTATTTACATTTGCCTGGTTACAGCCTTTTTCGTAGTATTCAACGGGGTCTTTAGGTGATGAACCAAAGATGCTGCAAGCAGCAAATACACCGCCGATAACTAAAAGCGCAATAAGACCAAGGCAAATCAAAGCTTTCATATTGCCAGTATTGTTTTTAACAGCCACAGCTCCTCCTGCTGCCTGATACGCAGGCGCTGACCAAGTAGCATTGGGTGTTGCAGGGTTTGCCTGCTGAACGGGGGATGCCTCCTGTAATTTTGTACCGCAATTTTCACAAAATAACGATTCCTCTAAATTTTTTGTTCCACAATTAGGACAAAACATTTTCAATCTCTCCTTAAAATATTTATTGGTTATATTTATAATCATCTACAGGACCTAAGTCTGATGTTGGGTAAAACTCTTCTGCTTTAACTTCTCTTAAATCCTCGTCTGCAGGTTTTGTAATTTCTTCAATGCCCACGCCGTCATCACCGCTGAGCTTTACTGCGTAGCATTCGGTTTTGTCGTTTTCTTCCTTAATAAATACAAGGCGCTGTTCTTTTGTATCTTCATAAATAACATCTGTTTTAAACGAACCTGCTCCTCTGCACTTACCCTCTTCGTTGATTGTATAGGTGGTGTGCTGCTGGTTTCTGTTGTTTCTTATAATGGCTTCGGGAACGCCGTTTCCGTCCACATCATAGAGAATATATACCTTGTCGCCGGTGTTTCTTGTAAGCTCTTTCTTAAAAGGATGCAGAGAAACCGCTTCAAAGGGAATTTCTACACGAATTTCATCTTCGCCTGCTGTCTCCACTATTGTAACAATTACCTGAGCTTTTCTTTTGCTGTTTTCTTTTAAATCTGTAACAGTGATTATATATCTGTCGCCTACTTTTAAATCGTGAATGTCAACTAAAGATTTTGTGTCAATATCGCTTGTTACATCACAATTAAGCACTTCTTCGCTTTGTGCAGCCGCTTCGGAATTCTGAGACGCAATTAATTTTTCTACCTTTAGGTTGTATCCGTAATAAGGATTTTTAACGCCGTTTTCGTATACTGATATTACTGCATTTTGTGCTGCGTTAATTTCTTCAACGGGTTCCTGCTCACTTTTATTTCTAGAGCCTTCACCCAAAACGCCTGAAAGCACAACTCCAGCAATAGCGGCAATTATTAAAACTGCTATTATTGCTATAACCGCTTTCTTTTTACTTTTCTTTTTGACTGCACCTGATGTGTTGTCATGGTTTTCGGTTTCTTGTATTTCTTTGATTTCTTTACTGTCTGACATTTTTAATTCTCCTTATTATAATTATCTATTTTACTTGTATTGCCAACAGAAACAAATTCACTGTCAGAAATTTGTGTTGCCATTAACTCATTGAAATGTTCTTTTTCGCGTTTACCATATTTTGTTATTTCATAGTATTTATTGCCATCACTATAAAGCAAGGTTTCAAACTCATTTTCCTTAAATAGTTTTTCTGTATTAAATGCTGCTATCTCTTTGGTTGTACCGTTTGCAACTGCATATACTTTGTAATCGTTACCGCTCTTTATAACCAAGCCCTGAACCTCATCACCAATATTACAAAGCATATATTTATCATTTGCATCGCAATCATTTAATATTTGAAGGTAAGGCTGTGCAGGATTTTTGGTTTCTTCAGGTTCTTCCTCTGCAACCGTTACCTCATTGCTAGGGGATGTTGTTTTGCCCGAATCATTCATAAATGGGTTTTTATTTGAAGACTTGGGTGTTGCCAACCATACCGCTGCCATAACCGCCACCAATACAATAATCACAGCTAAAATAGGTGAAGAACTGCTTTTTTTCTTTTGAGGCGGGGCTTGAACATACCTTGGGTTTCCCGTATTTATCGTGGTTCTTGCCGGCATCTCAACCTGGGGTGCTGCTTTTTCATATTCCAACTTAGAAAACTCACTGTACACCACAGGATGATTGCAATGGTCACAATAAGGCTTTTTATCTGAAATTTTCTTTCCGCATTTTTCGCAAATCATATTTTTCCTCCGTTGATGTATGCCTCTATTTCTTGTATAAGTATATTACAAATATTTTATCACTAAAAACACCTTATGTCAATGTTTGACATTTTTATACGGTCTTAATTAAAATCGCCTCCATATTCCTTTTGGGAACACAAAGTGTTTCGCCCTCCAAATAATATTTTATATCCGTTGCAATGCCTACCTCTTTTGGAGATTCCTTCGGATACCCCAACGCAACCAAGCAAGGTATTTCATATTCTATCGGAATGTCCAAAAGCTTTCTTATTTCATCGCGGTCTATTGCAACCATCCAACAGGCACCAACGCCGTCAGCTAAAGCTGATAAAATTATATTCTCAACAGATGCACCCACATCCATATCATAGCCTGTTTTTCTTATGTCTGTATCAGCACACACCACAATATAAGCCGTAGGGCGCTCATTCTCTTTGGGATTATAGTCGGGAGCAAGATACCCTGCCCACTTAACTAAGGGAAACATTTTATCCGCCATATCTTTGCTCTGCACAGCTATATACTTTAATGGTTGAAGATTTGCACCCGACGGCGCAACACGCGCCAAATCGATATATTCCGCCAACTGTTCACAGGAAATCGGCTTTTGTAAAAACTTTCTTATGGTTCTTCTTGATTTTATTAATTCTTTCATACTACCACCTATCGCATTATTTTACCACATTTAAAGAATAAAAACAACAGACAATGCTATAAATATACCGTGTATGCGAACCCAATACTCCGCCGCGACACAAAAGCACAAATTCCGAAAACTTTTCCGAATTACTTGCAAATTATCAATATGTTTTGTGATTTTTTCGTTAATAATACAATCTTGCGGGAATATTTTCGTTTTTCACTTGACATACCATACAGATTTTGCTATAATACAACAAGAAAGCAACTCTGCTTTCTTGTTTTCATTTTATGTTAATATTGGAGATGGCATATGGGACTATCACTATAACACTACACTAAAGTTTACATTCTCAATTTTTCTCCAAACCGATATGTTTATATTGGTTATGCCATCTCCTTTATTATCCATATATCCTCATTTTCATTGTTTAAAACAAAAAGGACTGCACTTGCAGTCCTTTTTGTTTTGCTATTTACTTAATTCTTCATATATATCTTTAATATTTTTGTAGATAAGGTGAGGCTTTACATCACTTGCCTCAACATCTTTCATTGTTCCCTCTCCTGACAGAACAAACACCGAAGTTATGCCCGCATTTACTCCACAGGCAATATCTGTATATAATCTATCTCCAAAAAGCGCTGTTTCGCAAGGGTTATATCCTGTCGCCTCCATAGCAAGGTACGCCATTTCCGGTTCGGGCTTTCCTATAAATTTTGGAGTTCTTTTCGTCGCGTGGTGAAGCATCTGGGCAACCGCACCGCAATCTGGAACAAACCCATAACTTGTGGGGCATACCCAGTCAGGATTGGTAGCAACATAATCCACTCCCCTGCCTAAAAGTATGCAGGCATCCTCCAGTTTTTTAAATGTAAGCTCTGTGTCGTTTCCCATACATAAACAATCAATATCATCACAAAGCTCCGTTACAACATTGAGGCCTGCTTCCTTTAACTGTTCAACAAATGAAACCGTACCAAAACCGTAGATTTTTTTGTAATTTTGCTTTTTCAGATACAAAATTGTGGCATTTGTAGAAGTTAAAAAATCTTCTTTTTCTGATTTTATGCCCAACGACGCCAGTTTTTCAATGTATTTATCCACACTTTTTGATGAGTTGTTGGTTAAGAATATGTATCTTCCGCCTATGGACTTCACATAATCAAGAAATTCAACAGTTCCGTCAAAAAGGTCGTTGTCAAGATAAATTGTTCCGTCCATATCTAAAAGAAACAGTTTTTTGTTCTTCAAATTGTGCATAATCAAACTCCTTTGCCCTGTGCAGCTACAGTCCTTGCTTCACCCCTATAGCATACTATCTTATCGCATTCTTTTTTTATATTATCATACCGCCAGAATTAATTCAAGATGTGTATGCTTGTGACTTACGCGCAGAATTCGCGCACTTTTGGGTTTGTTGATAAATGCGATGCAGCGGTTGTCATATTTTTTCTGCTCAGGCGAAAGATTCATCTTTACCACCTCGTTGTTAAATGATAATATTAAGCATTTCTTCTAATTTGTTGATTCTGTAATCGCACAAATCGCCCATACCTGACTGGTCAATATTGCCTCCTGCAATACCTACACAGCTAAAGCCCGCAAGCTTAATTGACACAACTCCCGCTGAGCTGTCCTCAATACCGATAACCTTGTGGCGATTTTCAAAGGGAATACCCAAACCTACCCTTGCAGTTTCAGCATAGAGCCAAGGGTGTGGCTTTGGAGCAAGCTCGCCTAAAGTCCCCGTCTGACCGCGTCTTAATGCCTGCCCTGCCGTGATAATTGCATCATAAAAATCAACAGGATCGCCCATACCAAGCTGTTTAAATGCAGAAATAATTTCAGGCATAGCCTTCTCATACAGTCCGCTTGTAACAAGACCAATTTTGATACCCTCTGATTTTACTGCAGTTAAGAATTCCTTTAAGCCGGGAGCAGGAGTAAACGCATCCTGCTTGCCTCTGCCCTTTAAGATTTCGTCCATTTCGTAGTTCACGATTTCGAAGTAATACTTTCTAGCTTCTTCAAGGCTTGCACCTTTTGCATATTTGTCAATCATATACTGGAGATGCTCGGATACTGAATGACCTGAGATAAAAGGCTCGTCCTCTTCTTCCTTTTTGAAATCAGATTTTCCTAAAAGTCTTGCGGTTGTCTGCTCAATTACCCACATCCAGAAGCTTTCTGAGTGAACGGATGTGCCGTCTAAGTCCATCAAAATTGCTTCTGCCTTAGGCTCAAAATGTGTTTCATACATAGGGTAAATTGCAGGATAACCCATAGAGCTCTTTACATAGCAGAATTTTTTGTCGTCGTCAAATTCTACAATATCAATTTTTTTGTCATCGGGTGTCCAGATTTTCTTAACTCCCTGCTTGCCAACTTCAAAAAAGTCACTTTTAAATATTTCGTTCATTAT
>JAGBXV010000016.1 GCA_017629115.1 Clostridia bacterium
CAAAAAACGGCGATTATTTTAAAGCCTACGAATTATACGATAAAGCCGGCAATCATAAAAAAATGTATGAAATTCAGCAATATGTAATGGGAAACACTCCAGAAAATCTTTTACTTAGCCTCGGTTCCATGACAGAAGATAGCGAAAACATCTATTTTATTGCATACAGCAATTCATATCCCTACACAAACAATCTTATAAAGGAAAATAAAGAAACAAAAGAAAAAACCATACTAACCGACGCAGCAAGTAATTGCCTTAATGTTTTAGGGGATTATATATACTTTATAAATTCTGAAAGTAAACCGTGCAAAATGAAAAAAGATGGTTCGACAACAGAAGTTATAATGGAAACGCCCATTGACTACTTATGTATCATCGGAAACAATATGTATTACATCAGAACAGATTATAATAACCCTGACAATCTTACAGAGGAACAATGTCAGACATTAGCAGCACAGGGACAAATAGAATCTTACAAAAGACTTCACAAAATGAACTTAAAGTCTAAAAAGGATTCTTTGGTTTCAGAGGAAGAAATGCTTACTTGCGCCATTTACGGTGACAGAATTTACTTCCTTTCATACAACTCCACCGATTACTATAGCTACGCACTGTTAAAATCTATTAACTTAGACGGAAGTGATTTAGTTACACACATAGATGTTCCTGTTCGTTCATTCGTAGTTAAGGGCGAATACCTATACTATGTACCCCTTTACGAAAACGGTTATCAGAACATGACAGAGTTCAATCCTGCGTACTTGGGATATTGTGTAAAAAGACTTAACCTGACCACAAATGAAATTGTTACAATAAGCAGTGAAAACGATTATGTTGATTGGGTTTGCGTTTCGGGCGAAAAAGTCATCTACATCACATATAACCGTGCAGAATATATTGCGGCAAACTATTCAGAAGAAGGATACCCCAGTACGAATCTTGTGCCCAATATTGTGGCATACGATTTAGATACCGAGCAAACCACAATTCTTGCTACTTGTCCTTCCACATATCTTAATGTGTGTGGTGACGAAATATACTCAATATCTGCATATCTTTCTTGCAGATTCAAAAATGATGCTTCAGACTTCGATGCCGTTTATGCGGACGGAACATCCAATCCTCCGGAATCTGAAGAAGTAGAATTAACACCTGATTTAGAATCGCTTTATTAAAATAAAAAAAACAAACCGCAGATTTTTTCTGCGGTTTGTTTTTTTATTCATTTATACCAAATAATTTGTAAGCATTTTTCCAACAAATCATTTCATATTCTTCTTTTGTAAGCCTTAATTTTTTCAAGCATTCCAGTTCAAATTTGTGATTTGACAAAGGATAGTCTGTTCCAAAAAGTATTTTGTCAGCACCGTGAAGGCGTATTATTTCCTTTGCTATTTTGGGTTTTATAAACCTCATAGAACTGGAGGTGTCAAAGTATAAGTTTTTTCCAAACAAATATTTCTTTGCCTGTTCCCACTCACTGTATCCGCCTAAATGAGCTCCAATAAATGTTATCTCAGGAAATGCATCCATTACCCGAGATAATCTTTCAGGAGATGCCCAGTCTGAGTTCTTATCTCCTAGGTGTATTAGTACAGGAGCTTTGTCGCCTATTGCTTCGAACATTTTCATGGCTTTATCTTCGTCTATTTTAAATCCTTGAAATATAGGATGGAACTTAAAGCCAGAAAGACCAAAGTTAATTGCACGGTCAATTTCAGCCCTTATATTATCATAATCAGGGTGTAATGTACCAAGACCTATAATATGTTCACCAACAAGAGTTGAAACATAGTTGTTTATCATTTCAACCTGTGTGGGTTTGGTTGCCGTTGCACAAACAACAAGCTTATCAATATTATTTTCTTTTGCACTTTCAATGAGATGTATAAGCCTTCCATCCGCGGCAGGTTCAATCCCATAATATGTATGCAGATTTTGTGTTGCCTTTACCGCAATTTTTTCATCAAATGCGTGGGCATGTACATCCACTACTCTTCTTGACATTGTATCACCTAAAATGTAAAGCGCCGCGTCATGCGGCGCCTTACTAATCTTTTAAAATTATCTCTGAACTCTACCTGAGCCGTCGCCACCAACAAGGTTTTCAACATCGCTTCTTGATACAAGGTTGAAGTCACCGGGGATTGTGTGTTTTAAAGCCGATGCAGCTACGCCAAACTCTAAGGCATCTTTGAAGTTTTTGCCATCTAAGAAACCGCAGATTGTGCCACCTGCAAAGCTGTCGCCGCCGCCAACACGGTCAACGATAGGAGCAACTCTGTATTCCTTTGAATGATAGAATTCTTTTGTATCTCTTGAATAGATACAAGCTGACCAACCATTATCTGAAGCACTGTGGCTTACACGAAGTGAGCTGATTACATATTCAAAGTTGAACTTTTCAACCATCTGCTTGAAGATATCTTCGTAACCTGCAAGCTCTAAATCACCACTTGTAACATCTGTGTTGCCGGGTTTGAAGCCTAATACTTTTTCAGCATCCTCTTCATTACCGATACACACATCAACATACTGCATAAGGTTTGTCATAACCTTCTGTGCTTTTTCGCTTGACCAGAGTTTTTTACGGAAGTTTAAGTCAACCGAAACCTTAACGCCGTGCTTCTTAGCAGCCTGAAGAGCTTTTTCTGTAAGTTCTGCAGCAGCATCACTTACAGCAGGTGTGATACCTGTGAAGTGGAACCAGTCAGCATCTGCAAAAATTGCATCAAAATCAAAATCTTCAGCAACAGCTGTTGAAATTGAAGAATGAGCTCTGTCATATACAACATTTGAGGCACGCATAGCTGCGCCTGTTTCCAAGAAATAGATACCTAATCTTTCGCCGCCTTTTGCTATGTGTTTTGTGCAAACATTGTGCTTTCTGAGTGATGCAACTGCACATTCACCGATCGGGTTATCAGGAACCTTTGTTACGAATGACGCATCATGGCCGTAGTTTGCAAGTGAAACTGCAACATTGGCCTCGCCGCCTCCGTAACAAACATCAAACTCATCAGCCTGAATAAATTTTTCATGTCCGGGTGTTGATAATCTGAGCATAATTTCGCCCATTGTAATAACTTTTGCCATTTTATTTTTCCATCCTTTCAAGTGATTCTTTTACAAAAAAGCTTCCGCCTATTGCAGCTACCTTATCAAACGCAAGAAATTCATCGATGTTGTTTCTGTCTACGCCACCGGTTGGTATGAACTTTATCTGCGGGAACGGTCCTGCCAAAGCCTTGAGTGCAGGCAAGCCACCATAGATATTAGCAGGAAAGAACTTAACTGTTGTTATTCCAAGTTCCAATGCCTGCATAATTTCAGTAGGTGTAACACATCCCGGATAATAAGGAATATCTTTTTCTTTACACAATTTTGCAACGCTTACCGACAAACCGGGAGAAACTATGAATTTCGCACCGGATTCGATAGCTTTTTTGCACTGTTCCTCATTGATAACAGTTCCTGCACCAATATTCATCTCAGAATATTTTTCGTTTGCTAACTTAATTGCTTCAGCAGCACAAGCAGTTCTGAATGTTATTTCAGCACAATTAATGTCATTATTTTTTAAAGCAGGAAGAATCTTATCAACTTCCTCAAGTTCTTTAATAACAACTACAGGTATAAATTTATCCATTGTTATCTCTCCTTTTAACCTTCAATAATTCTCTTTGTATCTCTTGCGATTGTAAGTTCTTCGTCTGTAGGTACAACGAATACTTTAACTTTTGAATCGTCTGTTGAAATTTCAGCTTCTACGCCTCTGGTCTTATTCTTAGTATCGTCAATCTTGATGCCCATAAATTCGTGACCTGATAAAATTTCCGCTCTTGTTTCAGGGCCGTTTTCGCCAACGCCGCCGGCAAATGTGATAACATCAACACCGCCCATGATTGAAGCGTATCTGCCGATGTAACCCTTTACGCTGTGGAAGAACATTTCAAGAGCGAGTGTAGCGCGCTCGTTGCCTTCAGCTGATGCAGCTTCTAAATCACGGAAGTCTGATGATACGCCTGAAATTCCTAAAACGCCTGACTTTTTATTTAAGATGCTGTCAATTTCATTAATAGAAAGACCTTCGTTATCAGCTAAGAACTTAATAATAGCAGGGTCAATCGAACCTGAACGAGTACCCATAACTAAACCGTCTAAAGGAGTAAGGCCCATTGAGGTATCTACAACCTTACCGCAATCGACTGCTGCGATTGAAGAACCGTTACCCAAGTGACAGGTAATAATCTTTAATTCTTCAATGGGTTTACCCATCATTTCTGCAACTCTGTGAGCTACATAGTTGTGAGATGTACCGTGGAAACCGTATTTTCTGATTTTATACTTTTCATAGTATTCGTAAGGAATGCCGTACATATAAGCTTTCTTAGGCATTGTCTGATGGAACGCTGTATCAAATACACCAACATTAGGAACGCCGGGCATAGCTTCTACACAAGCTGCAACACCTGTGAGGTTTGCAGGGTTATGTAAAGGAGCTAACGGATTACATTCTTCAACTGCTTTTTTAACTTCGTCTGTGATAAGAACACTACCGCTGAAAACTTCTCCACCGTGTACTAATCTGTGACCTACAGCTGAAATTTCGCTCATATCAGCGATAACGCCGTGGTCTTTGTCTGTTAAAGCGTCCAATACCATTTTGATAGCAACGCTGTGATTAGGCATATCTTTTTCTATAACTACCTTATCGCTGCCTGCAGGTGTATGTGAAAGTTTTGAACCGTTGATACCGATTCTTTCACATAAGCCTTTCGCCATAACAGCTTCTGTATTCATATCGATAAGCTTATACTTTAATGATGAGCTACCTGCATTAATTACTAAAACTTTCATTGTTTATGTACTTCCTCTCTTATTTATTGCTTTGTGCCTGTGCCTGTACACAAGTAATAGCACAAACACCTACGATATCTTCTGCTGAGCATCCGCGTGATAAGTCGTTGCAGGGTTTTGCAATGCCCTGTGTGATAGGACCGTAAGCTTCAGCTTTGGCAAGTCTCTGTGTGAGCTTGTAGCCGATATTACCTGCATTAAGGTCAGGGAATACCAATACATTAGCCTTACCTGCAACGGGCGAGCCGGGAGCTTTTGATTCGCCAACTTCGGGAACGATAGCAGCGTCTAACTGAAGTTCACCGTCGAGCATTAAGTCGGGACGCTTTTCTTTAGCAAGCTTTGTTGCTAACTGCATTTTATCAACTAATTCACTCTTTGCACTGCCGTACGAAGAATATGAAAGCATTGCAATAACGGGGTCAGCTTCTACTAATGTCTTAAATGACGCAGCTGAAGAAATAGCAATTTCCGAAACTTCGTCAGCATTAGGGTTTTCGTTAAGACCGCTGTCTGCATAAATAAATGTGCCGTTGTGACCATATTCACAGTCCGGAACAACCATTACAAAGAATGCACTTACTAATTTTGTACCGGGAGCAGTCTTTAAAATCTGTAAGCAAGGTCTTAATACATTAGATGTTGAGTTAACAGCACCTGCAACCTGACCATCAGCATAACCGAGTTTAACCATCATTACACCGAAGTATAATGCGTTACCCATTGTTTCGTAAGCTTTTTCAGGTGTCATGCCCTTTGCTTTTCTCATTTCATAGAAAGCATCGGCAAATTCCTGACGCTTTTCGTCTGTTTCAGGGTCTAAAATTGTTGCTTTAGAGATATCAAGTCCCATAGCCAACTCTGCAATTTTTGCCTTGTTACCTAGAATGATAAGGTTTGCAATACCCTCTTTCAATATCATATCAGCAGCTTTTATCGTGCGGATGTCTTCGCCCTCTGCCAATACAATTGTTTTTTTGTCCATCTTTGCACGCTCTTTAATTCTGTCTAAGAATTTACTCATTGTGCATATCCTCCTCTTCGTATATCCTAAAATTTAAATTAACCAATTGATGTACCGTCGGCAATTTCTTTGTCTAAAGTTAATAGCGACAAATTCTTTTTGTCGCTGGCAGCCAAAATCATACCCTCTGATAACACCCCGCGAAGCTTTACAGGTTTTAAGTTTGTAACTACTGCTACACTTTTACCTACAAATTCTTCAGGCGGGTAGAATTTCGCAATACCCGAAACAATCTGCTTTATTTCATTGCCAACCTTGATTTTCGAAACCAAGAGTTTGTCTGCTCCCTCAACATAAGTTGATTCTAAAACCTTACCCACTTTGATTTCAACCTTTGCAAAGTCTTCGATAGAAATAAGGTTTTCGGGTTCTTTTTCTTCTGCGACTTCGGGTTTTGCAAGGCTCGCTTCAATTTCTTCCATTTTTTTTGCTTCGTCAAGACGCTGGAACAACGGTGTAGCTGTACCTACCTTCTCCCCTGCTTTTGTCTTACCAAAAGCATCCAAAGACTCCCAAGCAGTATCTTTAGCATTTATCTGCTCAAAAATACTCTTTGCAGTTTCAGGCATAAACGGCTGAAGCAGTACTGCAATAAATCTGATTGATTCAATAAGGTTATATAAAACACCACCAAGGCGAGCTTTTTGTGCTTCGTCTTTAGCTAATGCCCAGGGCATTGTTTCGTCGATATACTTATTTGAACGGCGTGCTAAAATCATAATTTCTTCTAAGGCATCAGATGTCTTATACTCATTCATTTTAGCCGTAACATTTATAGCCGCGGACACAGCAGTTGCTCTCAATTCGTCATCAAAATCACCTGCAAATTCTGACTGAATAACACCGTCAAAATATTTTGTAACCATAGAAACCGTACGGTTTACAAGATTACCTATCGTGTTTGCCAAATCTGCATTGTACCTTGAAATAATATTTTCGTATGTTATTGTACCGTCCTGAGCATAAGGCATTTCCTTTAACAAATAGTAACGGATAGCCTCTACTCCAAAAAGTTCAGCCAAATCGTCTGCATACATTACATTTCCCTTAGATTTACTCATTTTATCATTACCTGACAATAACCAAGGATGACCAAACACCTGCTTGGGCAAAGGTAAATCCAAAGCCATTAAGAATATAGGCCAGTAGATTGTGTGGAATCTCAAAATATCCTTACCGATAATATGAACATCTGCAGGCCAGTATTTTTTCATAAGCTCTGAGGGTTCTTTTTCGGGGTCGTAGCCTAATGCGTTAATATAGTTAGAAAGTGCGTCAACCCAAACATAAATTACATGACCAGGGTCAAATTCCACAGGAACTCCCCAGGTAAACGATGTTCTTGACACACACAAATCCTGAAGCCCTGGCTTTAAGAAGTTATTAACCATTTCCTTTTTACGGCTTTCAGGCTGTATAAATTCGGGATTTTCTTCGATATGCTTCATTAAAGCATCCTGATATTTGCTCATTTTGAAGAAGTAAGCTTCTTCTTTTGTTTTCTTTACAGGTCTGCCACAATCGGGGCAACAACCATCAACTAACTGTGTTTCTGTAAAGAACGATTCACAAGGAACGCAATACCAACCTTCGTACTCACTCTTATAAATATCACCCTGGTCGTAGAGCTTTTTGAAGATGTGCTGAACGCTTTTCTCGTGGTAATCGTCTGTTGTTCTTATGAATTTATCGTAGTCAGCACCCATAAGATCCCAGATTTTACGGATTTCACCCGCAACATTATCAACATACTGTTTGGGTGTAATGCCTGCTTTCTCTGCTTCTTCCTGGATTTTCTGACCGTGTTCGTCTGTTCCGGTTAAGAAAAACACATCATAGCCCATTTGCTTTTTAAATCTTGCGATTGCATCAGTAAAAACAATCTCAAAGGTATTACCTATATGAGGTTTTCTTGATGTATAAGCTATGGCGGTGGTAATATAAAACTTTTCCTTACCCATTGTATTTCCTCCAATGCATAATTACTTACATTATATAATAACACTTTTTCAAAGGATTTAAAAGACTTTTTTGGAAAATTTTTAACTTTTTTTAGAAAAAACTTATAATATGTACCATTTTTGAGCAGAATACAGTAAAAATCATACTACGAGGTGCAAAAATGATATACTCAAGAACAGATTTAGCTTTAGAAACACACGAATCATTTACAGAAAACGCAGAACAATTACAAGGTGTAAAAGTGGTTGATAAGTCTACAAAGGATGCAAAAATTACACATGTAATAATAGAAACCGATGACGCCGCACAAAAAATGGGTAAACCCGTCGGTAACTATATTACACTGCAACTACCCGATTTGCGGTACATTGACAAAAAACTTTACGCCAAAATCTGCAAACAGGTGTCTGACGAAATCAAAGTGTTGATTGAAGACGATGTCGAAAAACCAATTTTGGTTGTAGGCTTAGGAAACAGAGCTATCACCTCCGACTCGTTAGGTCCTGAGGTAGTGGATAGACTCATTATAACAAGGCACCTGTTTTCTCACGCGCCTGAAATGCTTTCTGCAAATTACGCCTCGGTGTGCGCTATTGCACCCGGCGTTTTGGGGATTACAGGAATAGAAACAGAAGAAATTGTTTCGGCAGTTTGTGAAAAAGTAAAACCTTGTGCAGTTATCGTGGTGGACGCTCTTGCTGCACGAAGTATAGACAGAATAACAAACACAATACAAATTTGTGACACAGGAATTTGCCCGGGCGCAGGTGTAGGTAACAACAGGCGGGAAATTTCAGAAAAAACACTGGGCGTTCCTGTAATTGCCATTGGTGTTCCAACCGTTGTAGATGCGGCAACAATCGCTGAGGATACTCTTTCACTTGCTTTTAGCGATTTAGCAGAAAAACTCCCTTTTGATGAAATACTGCACTCAGGAAAAATATCAAAGGAGATCCTTAACTTTACCACTACTCCAAAGGAAATCGACATACTCATTAAAAAAGCATCAGAAGTCGTAGCAAACGGCATTAACTTTGCACTGCATGATAATATA
>JAGBXV010000017.1 GCA_017629115.1 Clostridia bacterium
AATTTTAATTTTTTATTTACAAACTAAAAATGTTAAAAAAACTCTTGACAACATTGGGTAAATTATGTATAATATTCAAGGATACTTAGTTAAAATTAATTGTGGTGTGCTTTTATTAGAATTTTAGGAGGTGTAGCACTTGCTTAGAACATATCAGCCTAACAGAAGAAAGAGAAAAAAGGACCATGGCTTCAGAAACAGAATGAGCACTCGCTCTGGTAGAAAGGTTTTAGCCAGAAGAAGACTAAAGGGCAGAAAAGTATTATCTGCATAAGTAATTTATGAACATTTGGTCGCTTGGGCATGCTCAAGCGACTTTATTCATAATTGGTATTATGAAAAACACAATCAGTTTAAATCGTAATGAACAATATTTAAAAGTTTACAGAACAGGACAAAGAACATACCACAAATTTTTTACATTATATTTTTTGCCAAACGGCAAAGATTACAACAGACTTGGCTTCCGCGTGGGTAAAAAACTCGCTAAAGCCGTACGACGCAACAGACTACGGAGATTGCTTCGTGAAAGCTACCGTCTTTTGGAGGATAACATTGTAGTAGGTTATGATATTATTATCACCGCAAAAGAAGGTGCTTTGGAAGTAGATTCGTACGAAGCGGCGTCAAAGATTGTTTATTCTATGTTTAGTCGTGCAAAGCTTCTAAAATAGCTTTGTGTAAAGTGTTGTTTATGAAAAAGGTCTTAATTAAATTGATCCGATTTTATCAGAAGAAAATATCGCCATTAAAAAAACCCTGCTGTAGGTTTTATCCAACTTGCTCAGCTTATGCTTTGGAAGCTATAGAGAAAAAGGGAGTAGTGCGCGGTGGAGCAAAAGCAATTTGGCGCATTCTTCGTTGTAATCCATTTTGCAAGGGCGGTTATGACCCAGTTGAAAAAGATAATTAGACCTTTTATGCGTAAGGAGGAAAAACTTGAACTTTTTCGATATTATCAATGTTCCTTTGGGATACTTGTTCAAGGGAATATATCTTGTTGTTAAAAACTATGGTTTTACAATCATTTTATTTACACTTGCAATAAAGGTATTACTTTTGCCTTTAAATATTAAACAGCAGAAATCTATGAAAAAAATGCAGGCTCTACAACCCAGACTTGCAAAAATTCAGGAAAAATATGCTCAGGATAAAGAAAAACAGAGTATGGAAACAATGAAACTTTATCAGGAAGCTGGAGTAAGCCCTATGGGTGGATGCCTTCCTATGCTTTTGCAGTTACCTATCCTGTTTGCCCTTTATAATATTATCAGAAGACCCCTTAGCTATATCGCTATGATGGGCAAGGATCAGATTGCGGAGATTGCAGCAAAGTATCCTATTGAAGAAGGAACTGCGGCTCTTTCACAGTTGGAATTGGCAAAGCTTGAAAATATCATTAACTTTGACTTCTTTGGCTTTGATTTATCAATCATCCCCAATTTGACAAGCGTGTATGTTGTTATCCCGCTTTTAGCAGGTGCAACAACATATCTTGTGTCTGTTATTTCAAGCAAAATCAGTGGCTCGGGCAACAATAACGCAGCAGGCAATATGAAGATGATGAATGTCATTTTCCCTTTAATGACAGCGTGGTTTTCAATTTCTCTCCCTGCAGGCTTGGGTCTTTATTGGATAGTTTCTAACTTATTCCAGATTGCACAGATGTTCTTCCTTAACAAAATTTTAAAGGTGGATACATCATTTGCAAGCGTTGACGAAGTACACTTCAGAGAACGCAAAAAGAAAAAGAAAAAATAGAAAGGTATAACGACTATGAGTAAAAGCGTAGAGATCACGGCTAAAACCGTTGACGAAGCGATAGAGATAGCTATAGCAGAGTTAAAGCTCGACAGAAGCAACATAAAAGTTGAAGTGCTTGATTCCGGCAGCAGAGGTTTGTTCGGTATTGGCGCAAAAGATGCTGTTGTTCGCGTTACAGCAGATGTTAATTTAGAAGAACGCGCTCGCAGCTTTTTGGATGATGTTTTCTTCTCAATGGGTATGAAGGTAGACTTCGATATCAAGTGTGAAGGAAAGGTTATGAGAATCAATCTTATCGGTGAAGGCTTGGGCATAATCATCGGCAAACGCGGTGACACATTAGATTCATTAGAACACCTTACAAACCTTTGTGTTAACAAGGGCGATGTTGAGTATGTAAAGGTTATTCTTGATGTAGAGAACTACAGAGCAAGACGCGAGCAGACATTAATAAAGCTTGCTAAAAATCTTGCGTCAAGCGTTACACGCACAGGCAAAAAGATTACTTTAGAGCCTATGCATTCAAACGAAAGAAGAATTATTCACGCAACTTTGCAGTCAAACGACGCAGTTGAAACATACAGCGTTGGTGAAGAACCTAACCGTAAGGTTGTTATCGCAATTAAAAAGAAATAAGAAATCTTTAAAGGTCTGTAAAACCACGAGTTTGGCAGACCTTTTTTGAAAATTAAGGAGGTGGCAAGATGGGCCCTTTGGCAGATAGAATAAGACCTGAAAAATTGGAGGACTTTGTAGGACAAACTCACTTAATAGGTCATGATAAACTATTGTATAAAATAATAAAGTCAGGAAACATTTCAAATATGATTTTTTATGGGCCATCAGGCACAGGTAAAACCACAATGGCAAACATTGCCGCAAAAATGTGCAATAAGCGCCTGTATAAGCTGAACGCCACCAACGCCTCGGTGTCTGATGTTAAAGCGATTATAGCAGAAGTAGGAGCCATAGGCAGTGAAAATGGCATATTACTGTACTTAGACGAAATACAGAACTTCAACAAAAAACAGCAACAGTCGTTGCTCGAAGTTATTGAAAACGGTTCTGTAACTTTGATAGCAAGTACCACAGAAAATCCTTATTTCTATGTATATAACGCAATTTTAAGCCGTTCTTCAGTGTTTGAATTTAAGCCATTGGAAAAAGAAGATGTTGAAAAAGCGGTAAAACGCGGCGTGAAAATTTTAGAAAAGGAAACGGCAAATAAAATAAAGTTTGAAAAAGGTGCTCTTGATGCTATAGCTCAAACCTGCGGTGGCGATGTAAGAAAGTCCTTAAACACTCTGGAGCTTTGTGTAAATGCATCTGCAGATTCTCCTGACGGTATCATAAAAATTACTGTTGC
>JAGBXV010000018.1 GCA_017629115.1 Clostridia bacterium
CGGTGACCTTACAAAGGAAGATATTGTAGAAATTCTTGACCTTGCGGATAAGCTGAAGTATGAAAAGAAAAACGGCATTGAGCATCACCTTTTAAAGGGGAAAACCCTGGGTATGATTTTTACAAAATCAACAACAAGAACAAGAGTTTCCTTTGAGGTTGGTATGTATCAGCTTGGCGGTTCGGCTCTCTTTTTAAGCTCAAATGATATTCAGTTGGGCAGAGGCGAAACAATCTACGACACGGCAAATGTGCTGTCGAGATTTTTGGATGGTATTATGATAAGAACATACGCACAATCTGATGTTGAGGATTTGGCGCGGTTTGGTCAGATTCCGATTATCAACGGTCTTACAGATTTAGTTCATCCCTGTCAGATTTTAGCGGATTTTCAGACAATTCGTGAGCATAAAGGAAAGCTTTCGGGCTTGAAACTTGCTTACATTGGTGACGGCAACAATATGGCGCACTCTTTGATGTACGGCGGTGCTAAGGTAGGTATGGAAATTGCCATTGCAACACCCAAACAGTACGAGTGTGACCCTGAGGTTGTTAAAAATGCCATGAACGATGCCGCTGCAACCGGCACAAAAATCACCTTGACATCCGACCCTGTTGAGGCAATAAAGGATGCCGATGTTGTATACGCCGACACTTGGGTAAGTATGGGACAGGAAGCAGAAAAAGCAGAAAAATTAAAGGTTTTCGGACCTTATCAGATTGATAAAGAATTGTTTTCTCACGCAAAGTGTGACGCTATATTCCTTCATTGCTTACCTGCATACAGAGGATGCGAGGTAACAGAGGATGTTATTGACGGACCAAATTCCGTTATTTTTGACGAAGCAGAAAACAGACTCCACGCTCAGAAAGCTGTAATGGTAAAACTTATGGGAGAAAAATAGTATGATACTAGTAAGAAAGGCTGAAGTTAGTGACGCAAAGCGCATAGTAGAAATTACAGGCGAAGCGTTTTTGCAGTACATTAAAGCAGCAGGAATAAAGGATACACCTGCCTTACACGAAGGTGAAGAGCAGGTTATAGAGGATATTATAAACAAAGATGTTTATGTGGCGACTGTAGATGACGAAATTGTGGGCAGTGTGCGCATACATAAACTTGACGAAGACACCGTGTATCTTTCCCGTTTTGGTGTGAGTATGGAGCATCGCAACCTTGGTATAGGTAAGCTTTTAATGAATTACCTTGATGCAGTTTTAATGCAAAAGAAAGTAAGGCACATTGTTCTCCACACCGCTTCAAAGGCAACGCATCTTATAAAGTTTTACTACAATCGTGGCTTTTATGTTGACGAAGTTTCCAAGGACAAGGGGTATATCCGCGTGCTCTTGAAAAAAGATTTGGTTTATTAAGAGGAGTAGTCCTCAATTAAAGACAAAAGGGCTTCTTTAGTACCTAACAGTATTCCGCTTTCTAAAAGGGCACGGTCTTCGGCTTTAAGTGAAGCAGGGTCAATGTCTAACACCTTTTGAAATATTTTATTTCCCTCTGGATTGATAGCATACAGATTTACAAGATTTCCCTCGGATATAACAAGATAGTCATTCATATCACGAGTGAAATTTTCGTCAGGTGAATATGCCCCAGGCAATGCTACAGGTAAATTTGGAAAAGGTTTACTGCTTTGCTCTTTAAAATGATTATTTTTGTGAATGCCATATGCGCTCTCGCTTTGCGAGGGCGCTTTTTTTCGCACTGCGTGGTAAGAGATACTTGCACATACATACATAGCCAAACAAATTCCAATTACCCCCAAAACCCATCTGAGTGGTTTGCTTGTGTGCTTTCTATCCATAAAATCACTCCTTTTATGGGTATTTTGGGCAAGAAAACAGGTGCTTATTCGCAAAAAAATATAATTTTTCCTTAATTTAATAGCAAATTAATGATGGCGTAACAGTTTTTTAATAAGTTTAGGATAAAATACAATCAGATAGTTATATATTTGTGTAAATACGGCAATTATCTTAAAGAGGTGAATTTAATGGCACGAGCTACATATAGCAGTAACAATCAAAGCAACAATAACAAAAATACTGCGTCTAAAACTCCGCCTAAAAAACGCAAAAGTAAAAAGAAAAGTGTAAAAAGAATAATATTCTGTACACTGATTTCAATTTTTGTTGTAATCTTACTTTTGACATCTGTTATAGCGGGTATGTTTATAGGTATCGAAGACAACAGGATGGATATTATTGCAGAGGAATACAATCTGGATTTTACATCCATTATTTACTATGTTGATTCCGAAAGCAATCAGCCTGTGGAGCTTGATCGCGTACACAGAAACGAAAACCGTGAGTGGGTTGATATAGCAGACCTTCCCGAAAATCTACCCAATGCTTTTATTGCTATTGAGGACGAACGATTCCGTAAGCATGGCGGCGTTGACTTAAAGCGTACATTTGGTGCGTTTATTCAATGGATGATGGGCAAGGACTCATACGGCGGTTCCACAATCACACAGCAGTTGGTTAAAAACATCACAGGTGATAATGACAGGTCACCTGTAAGAAAAATTCAGGAAATTATACGCGCTATGAATCTGGAAAGAAAAATGAGTAAAGACCAGATTATAGAAATGTATATGAACACAATTTACTTTGGTGAAGGTTGTCACGGTGTTCAAACAGCCTCAAAGCATTATTTCAACAAGGATGCTTCAGAACTTTCGCTGGAGGAATGTGCATCTTTGGCGGCTATAGTTAAAGCGCCCACCACCTACAATCCAGCAAATAACTACGAAAACAACAAAGAACGCAGAAATGTAGTTTTAAACAAAATGTCAGAGCTTGATTTTATATCGGACGAAGAATGTAGTGAAGCTAAAGCAAAAGAAACAGTCATCAAGGTTGGCGAAACTGACAAAGAAGGTGCAAACGAAGATGTAAAGAGCTACTTTGTGGATGCTGTAATACGCGATGTTATTCAGGACCTTATGGAAAAGGAAAAGCTTTCTGAAAGCGAAGCGACAAACAGACTCTACACAGGCGGCTTTAAGATTTATTCGACCTACGACCCCAATGTTCAGGATGCTATAGACAATGTGTACACAAACACATCAAATTTCCCAAACAGTCAGGTTCAGTCGGCTATAGTGGTTATGGACCCATATACAGGTCATATTAAGGGTATGGCAGGCGGCGTTGGTGTAAAGACTGTGCCAAGAGGATTAAACCGTGCAACCCAGTCAAAGCGTCAGCCCGGTTCTTCCTTTAAACCTGTTGCAGTATACGGTCCTGCAATAGAATATAATGTAGTAACACCTGCCACATTGGTTAATGATGCACCTCTTACCATTGGCGACTGGTCGCCCAAAAACTCCGGTGGCGGTTATGCCGGTATGATGACAGTAAGGCGTGCAATCGAAAAGTCTCAGAACATTCCTGCCGTTAAGGTAATGCGTGAGCTTACACCTGAAAAATCATACGATTTTCTTACGCAAAAGCTTGGATTTACCACATTGGTAGAAAACGAAACAAGAAACGGCAAGCAAGTAACAGACCAGACGCTTTCCTCGGCTCTTGGCGGTCTTACAGACGGTGTTACCGTTGAGGAAATGACAGCGGCATATTGTGCTTTTGTAAATAAAGGCATGTACAACGAACCTGTAACATATACTAAAGTAATTGACTCCAACGGCAGAGTTATATTGGAAAATAAGGTGCAGAACGAAAGAGCAATGAGCGAAGAATCTGCATACCTTATGACTAATATGCTTTCGGGTGTTGTAACAAGCGGTACAGGTACAGGCGCCAGAGTGCCTGATGTATTTACAGCAGGTAAAACAGGTACAACAAACTCAAATAAAGACAGATGGTTTATGGGCATTACACCCAATTATGTAGCAGGCGTATGGATGGGTTACGACACTCCCAAAACTATGAGCGGAAGCAACTTCTGCCCGTCTGTATTCAGAAAGGTTATGACTGAAATATATGCAGACGAAAATGTGGTGGAAAAGAGTATTCCCATGCCTGACGGTATAGTTAAGCGTACCGTTTGTCAGAGTAGCGGCAAAATTGCCTCCAGCGACTGCGACGCAACCAGAACAGAGTACTTCAAAGACGGAACTCAGCCTATGAAATACTGTTCGGGACATGCAGCTGAGGAAGAAACACCTACAACACCGGGCGATGGCATAATTGACGGAAATGCAAATGAACCAGGTGGTGGAAATGTTCAGAACGAAGGAAACACTCCCGGCGGTTCTGACAGCGAAAGCGACAGTGAATCTCAAGGTGGAGACGCAACTTAATTTAAGAGGTGATAAAAATGACACATATTAAAAAATGGCAATATTGGCTGGATTCTCCGACAGTAGACGAAAAGACAAAAGAAGAACTTAAAAAGCTTTCTGATAAACCTCAGGAAATTGAGGAAAGATTTTATAAGGACTTAGAGTTTGGCACGGCAGGTCTACGCGGTGTACTTGGCGCCGGAACTAACAGAATGAATATCTACACGGTTCGTAAAGCCACACAGGGTTTAGCTAATTACATCGTATCCAGAGGTAGCGACGCTATGGAGAGAGGTGTTGCAATCTCTTACGATTCAAGACATTTCTCGCCTGAGTTCGCTTATGAAAGTGCAGCGGTTTTAGCGGCAAGCGGTGTCAAATCATATGTTTTTGATAAACTACACCCCGTGCCGGTTTTGTCCTTTGCCGTAAGGCACTTAAACTGCTACAACGGTATTATGATTACAGCCAGCCACAACCCTGCCCGTTATAATGGCTACAAGGTTTATGGCTCGGACGGTGCGCAGCTTAATGTTGTCGATTCGAATGAAGTTTTAGGATATATCAACAGTATGGACATCTTCAGTGATGTTAAGACTATGGACATAGAAGAAGCTAAGGCAAAGGGTCTTGTTAATATCATTGGTGCAGATGTTCGTGCGGCGTATCTTGAAGAAGTTTTAAAATGCCGCAAAAACCCCGATGTGGCGGATGACACAGCAAAGGAAATCAAGATTGTTTACACACCCTTCCACGGCTCAGGTCTTACTCCCGTTACAGAGGTGCTGTCAGCCGCAGGGTACACAAATGTTTATGTAGTGGCTGAACAAGCAGAGCCCAATCCTGATTTTATAACAGTAAAATCGCCAAACCCCGAGGATAAAGACGGTTTTTATCTTGCTATTGAGCAGGCAGAGAAAATCGGTGCTGATGTAATTCTAGGTACAGACCCCGATGCTGACCGTGTTGGCGTTTTGGTTAAAAATCCCGACGGAAGCTATGATGTATTAACAGGTAACCAGACAGGTGTGTTGCTTGCTGATTATATTTTGTCGGCTGCTGATAAAAACGGAGAAATTGACAAAGATGACTATATTGTAAAATCAATCGTAACAACGGGTCTTACACAGAGAATTGCCGACCGTTACGGCGTAAAGCTTTACGATGTGTACACAGGCTTTAAGTTTATAGCTGAAGTTATAAAAAAGCACGAGGACGAAAATATCCCCGGCAAGTACCACTTTGGTTTTGAGGAAAGCTACGGCTCACTTCCCGGAACTTACGCAAGAGATAAAGACGCTGTTGCTGCAACGCTTCTTTTGTGCGAGCTTGTTGCAGTGTTAAAGCGTGAGGGAAAAACTCTTTCCGATGCAATGGATGACCTTTACAAAAAGTACGGCTACATTGTAGAGCGAGTTGTTTCTTTGACAATGGAAGGCCTTGACGGTATGCAAAAAATCAAGTCTATTATGGCGCGTGTAGAGGCAGAACCTTTCCGCAATATTGGTGACACTAAAATTTGCGCTTTCCGTAATTATAACAAAGACACTCGCGAGGATTATGAAACAGGCGAAATTACACCTATTGGTTTTGAACCTTCAAATGTTTTGTATTTTGAATTGCCAGGCGGCGGTTACTTTGTAATTCGTCCCTCAGGCACAGAACCTAAGATTAAGTTCTACTATTCAATCCCCTGCGAAAGCATGGCAGACGGCAATGCAATTATTGATAAATTAGATGCTGAAGTAAAAAGAATACTATTATAACAAACATAAAAGAGGTTATCCTAACGGATAACCTCTTTTATTTCTGCCTTGGTAAACTCTATTAACTTATCACAATCCAAAAACAGTTGGCAGCCTCTTACTCCTGCGCTTACTGCAATGCAGTCATGATTTTTTACAGATGCATCAAAGTATGTGGGGAATTGTTTTTTCATTCCCACAGGAGAGCAACCACCGCGAATGTAGCCCGTAACAGAAAGCAAATCCTTTACTGCTATCATTTCAACACGCTTGTTGTTTGACGCTACTGCCGCAGCTTTTAAGTCAATTTCTTTATCTACAGGAATGACAAAAACCACATAGCCTGTTTTGTCACCCTTGGCAACAAGTGTTTTAAAAACCTGCGAGTAGGGAAGTCCCACATCCATAGCCACATGCGTACCCGAAAGGTCGCTTTCGTCAACTTCGTAGGTGAAAATTTCGTATGGAATTTTAGCTCGGTCAAGCATTCGCATAGCGTTGGTTTTTTGAATTTTCATTTTTATTCTCCTAAGATAATTCCTTTTTCCAAGGTGTTTCCTTTGATGTACTCTGATACGGGCATTTTTTTCTTGCCCTCGAATTGCACATCTGTTATAAGCAGGGCGCCCTTAGCACATTTGACTAAAATACCATCCTTAGTAACATCTAAAATTTCGCCGTTTTTGCCGTCAAAATTTCCCTCTGACACTTTGGCAGAAATTACTTTAAAACGAACACCCTGATAGGTGGTTGATGCGTAAGGATATGAATTTAGGGCGCGCACTAAGTTGTTAATTTCTTCAGCTGACTTTGAAAAGTCAATGTAGCCTGTGGTTTTATCAATCATAGGGGCATAGCAGGAAAGAGAGTCGTCCTGTGGAACAGGATTTAAGGTACCTGCCTCGATTTGTTTTACGGTTTCACGGATTGTGTTTACGCCGGCTGTGGCGAGTTTATCGTGAAGTGTTTCGCCTGTGTCTGTGGGTGTGATTTCCACTTCTTCTTTAACAAGCATATCGCCTGTGTCAAGTCCTGCATTCATTTGCATTGTGGTAACACCAGTTACTTTTTCGCCCCGAATGATACACCACTGAATGGGCGCAGCTCCTCGGTAAGCAGGAAGTAAGGAGGCGTGGATGTTCACGCAACCGTATTTTGGAATATCAAGCACTCTCTGCTGTAAAATCTGACCGTAAGCTGCAACGATGAAAAGGTCAGCCTCAAAGGATTTTAAATATTCGTACGCTTCGTCTGTCTTAGCACTTTCCGGCTGATAAACAGGGATATTGTTAGATACAGCAAACTCCTTAACGGGTGAGGGTGTCAGCTTATGACCGCGCCCCTTTGGTTTGTCGGGCTGGGTTACAACAAGCACAATTTCGTGACCGTCATTGTAAAGAGCCTCCAAGGGAAGCACAGCAAAGTCAGGAGTGCCCATATAAACTATTTTCATATAACTCTCTCCTTAGTTTTCTAAATATGCAATTACATGGTCTGTGTAGATTGTGCCTGATAAGTGGTCAATCTCGTGGCAAAGGGCGCGGGCAAGCAAGCCTGTGCCTTCGATATTTATTTCTTCGCCGTTTCTGTTAAGAGCCCTAACCATTACCTTTTCTGGGCGTGAAACCGTGCCCGATTTTCCCGGAACGGACAAGCAACCCTCGGCATCAATCTGTTCACCTTTTTTGTAGGTAATTACAGGGTTAATAAGTTCAATGAGACCATCGCCCACATCAATTACTACCACTCGCTTGAGTATACCTACCTGAGGTGCAGCCAAACCTACACCGTTGGCTTCATACATAGTTTCTGCCATATCGTCTAAAAGTGTTATAATACGCTCGTCAATGGTTTCTACCTCGCGTGATTTTTTTCTTAATGTTTCGTTGTCTGTGTCTACTGTTAAGATATTTCTTTTTGCCATATTTCCTCCTATAAGGTGTTATAGGGATTTGCCTCTATAACCATATTTATATTTTTGTCTGATTTTATATGATAGTTACGAAGTCTTGTAAAAATGTCTTGAGTTTTTTCGTCCAACTTACATTTTACCCAAATTCTGTGGCGGAATTTGCCTCCGATTTTTGGAATGGATGCAGGAGCCGGACCTAAAATTTCGTACTGCGTTTTTATATCGTGTGCCATAACCTTATTGAGCGATGCTGAAATTTCAGCAGAATACGCACAAAGCTCTTGCTCGTTTTCTCCTGTGAGCAGCAAGGAAACTATGTCGCAAAAAGGCGGAAAGTTAAGGCTTTTGCGCAAGCTGATTTCTTCGTTATAAAAGCTTAAGTAGTCCTGACTTTTAGCAAGCTCTAAGGTTTGGTTTTCGGGCATATATGTCTGTATTACAGCTCTTCCGCGTTTTTCGCCTCTGCCTGCTCTGCCACAAACCTGAGTAATAAGGTTAAAGGTGCGCTCGTTCGCGCGAAAATCGTCTATTCCCAGACTTTGGTCGGCAGCAATCACTCCAACCAGTGTAACATTGGGGAAGTCAAGCCCCTTTGAAACCATTTGTGTACCTAAGAGAACATCGGTTTTTTCCTCTGAAAACCGTGAAAGTAATGTCTGGTGTGAAGCTTTTGCTCCCGTGGTGTCCATATCCATTCGGATAACTGACATACCGGGAAAAAGAGTTTTCAGTTCTTCTTCCACCTTTTGCGTGCCTGTGCCAAATTCCTTGATATAAGGGCTGTCACATTCAGGACATTTTTCAGGTTTTTTTATGGTATAACCGCAGTAGTGGCAGGTAAGTGTGCCACGATGCTTGTGATAGGTTAAGGATATGTCGCAGTTTTTGCACTTTGCAACATAACCACAGCTACGGCAGGATACAAATGTGGAAAAGCCTCGTCTGTTTAAGAACAAAATTGTTTGTTCACCGCGGTTTAGATTTTTTTGCATTTCGTTCATTAAGGTGCTTCCTATGCAGGAACGGTTGCCGTGACGCAACTCCTCCCTCATATCAGAAATTAACATTTCGGGTAGCGTTGCGCCTGTGGCTCTGGAATGTAGGGATAAAAGCTTATATTCCCCCTGTGTTGCCTTATAATAGCTCTCAATTGCAGGGGTGGCTGAAGCCAGTATCCTTACAGCTCCGCTCATTTTTGCCCGAAATTCTGCCACTTCACGGGCGTGGTATGTGGGGGCGTTTTCGGCCTTGTAGCTTGTTTCGTGCTCTTCATCAATAACGATAACGCCTATATTTTTAATGGGGGCAAATATGGCAGAGCGTGCGCCTACCACAACGCGAGCCTCCCCTCGTTTTATTCGTTTGTATTCATCAGCACGCTCGCCCAGAGAAAGGGCTGAGTGTAGAACTGCAATTTTTTTGCCAAATCTTGACACAAATCGTGTTACCATTTGGGGCGTGAGTGCAATTTCAGGAACTAGCACTATAGCGGTTTTGTTAAGCTGTAGCGCGTTTTCAATGCAGTTTAAGAAAACTTCCGTCTTTCCGCTTCCTGTTATTCCGTGGAGCAGGAATGTGTCGGTTTTTTGAGCTTTTATTGATGCGGTGACGGTGTTGACCGCAAGCTGTTGCTCTTGGTTTAATTGAGGTGACTTTGTGGGCGCAATTTCGTCATAATTTAAGGGCATACGCAAAGCCTCAATTACTTCTTCCTTTATGAATTCTTTGTCTTTAAGTGCTTTGATTGCTGTGTATGATGCGCCTGTTAAAAATGTAATATCGGCATCTGCTACAAAATCATTCTGGATAAGTAGCTCTAAAATCTGAGCCTGCTTGGGAGCTTTAGTGCGCAGCAATTCCAACATTTCAAATGCCTCATCATAGGGCAGGTTAAGGCGTGAGCCACGGATAAGTTTATCGTTTATTTTGCGCTTGTTACCGCTGCCCGGAGGCAAGATTGTTTTGATTGCACTAATATAAGAGCAAAAACAAGTCTCTTTTATGTGGGCAGCGAGCCTTAGCATTTCTTCATCAAAAAGGGGTTCGGGGGATGCCAATGAGGCAATGTCTTTTACTTCGCCGTCAAAATCAGTTTCGTCATTTACAGAGAGCACATAGCCGTCGATGAGCTTTTTGCCCCTGCCAAAGGGCACAAAAACATGACTGCCGACTGTGACTGTGTCAATTAAGTCGTCAGGAATGTGGTAATCAAATATTTTGTCGATATTAAGAGCTAATCGGTTGATTATAACTCCTGCAAAATTACCCTTCATACTCCTCATCCTCTGCTTTTATTTTTGAAAAAGCGGAATTTATCTCGTCAAAGCTATATCCGCGTGAGGCAAGATAACGCTTTACTTTGGCTATATTTTTAATATCGTAATTTTTGCCAAGCTTTTTTGTCATTATGCTTTGCAGATTTTCAGATACAGTATATTCAAAATCAAGTTCTTCTATTGTTTCATCAATTATTGCATCGGGGATGCCTTTTTCTTTTAATTTCCATTTTACCTGACGAATGCCGAATTTCTTTAAATACACCAAATCGTGGGCATAACGGTGTGCAAAGTCAGCATCGTCTAAGAGTTTGTATTCTTTTAAAAAGTCGATTGTTTTTTCTGTTATTTCTTCATCACCTATGTGATTTTTAAGTTTTTCTTTCATTGCTTTTACGGTGTAGCTTTTGGCTGAAATAAGCCTTGCTGCGTAATTTTTAGCATCTTCAAAAACTGCTGTGTTTTTGATATGGGAAAGGGCTTCCTTGGTTATTTCGTCGCCCTCTTTTAAGTGCTGGGAAAGTATAGTGAAGTTATCGGCACCAAAAGAAAACTCTCCGTCAATAAATACGGACAAGCGGCGCTTGTTTTTCTTTTGTTCCTCGATTTTTGTTATCTTCATAGCTTTCC
>JAGBXV010000019.1 GCA_017629115.1 Clostridia bacterium
ACCTGTAGGAATTTCTTCGCCACATCCCACAAGCGAAAGCGCTATTACAAGTACAATCAAAAGCGACAGAAATCTTTTCATTGTCAGTTCTCCTTTTTTACGCAAATTTCGGGAAATTTTCCTTTTGTACTTTTTAAGTCTTTTTTTGATTTAAGATATTTTATTATTTGTGAGTCAAATACTTCCACGGGCGCTATTACCGGCACACCTGGTGGGTACGCCCATATATATTCTTTTGATACTTTCCCCTCACACTTACCTATATCTAAAAACTCACTTTCCCCAAAGTCTTCTCCTTTTTCAGGAAGTGTAAGTTCAGAAATTTCACAAATTTTGTAAGGTGGCAGGGTTTTATCTATTCTATAAAGTGCACGAAGCAAAATCTGAAAATCGTTTAGCTTGTCTGCAATAGTCACCATCGCCATCACATAGTGCTCAGACACCATTTCCACCTCGATGTTATGCTGTCGGAGTCTGTGTGCAAGGTCTTGTGCGTCTGTTGCAGAGATTATTATTTTGCCCGCATCATCAAAGTGGAAAACCCGTATGTTGTCAAGGGCAACCGCCTTCTCATAAAAATACGCAAGATTTCCTGATAATTCTTTAAAATCTTTTTTGTTTTCAGCCACATACCGCAAGCACTCGTCTATTGAAGCCAAAAGCACATAGCTTGGGCTTGATGTTTCAAAAATTGATAACCCGTGGCGCACAACATCTGCATCAATTCTGTCAGAATAAATATGCAAAAGTGCCGTTTGGGTAAGCGAGGGCAAGGTTTTATGTAAGCTCATTACACAAATATCGCAAGGTACAAGCTCGTCAATAAAATGCGCTCCGTGAGCGCAATCAACAAAAAGGAGTACACCGTGCTCTTTGCACACTTTATATATACCTGCAACATCTGATATTACACCCTCATAGGTGGGCGAGGTAATTACCACAGAACCAATATCTGTATTCTTTATGGCCTCCTCCACGCTTTGGGGAGTAACTTTTCCCATAATACCAAGCTTCAGAGCCTCAGGCATTATATATGTTGCATTCAAGCCTAAAACTTCCACCGCGTGGTATACGGATTTGTGACAATTTCGCGCGATTAATATATTTTTATTTTCTCGCGTCATAGAATATATTCCCGCAAGAACACCACAGGTTGAGCCGTTCACCAAAGGAAAGCTCTCGCAGCTTTTGTAGAGAGATTTTGCATTTTGCGCCGTTTCCTTTAAGATGCCCTGCATACAATGGAGATTGTCAAAACCCTCAATCTCCGTAATGTCTATATCATAGGGAAGTCCCTCCGCTATGGCTTGTCTTTTGTGACCGGGCATATGATAGGGACTAACACTATGTTCTTTCAACTTTTCAAGAAGTGATTTGCTCATAAAATAACCTACTCGCGTAAAGATTTTAAAAGCTCTATTTCCTTGGCGTACCCATCAAGCTCGTTGGGTGTTTCAAGGTAAAAAGGCAAATCCCGAAGCACAGGATGATTTATGATGCGTCGGAAAGCCTGCTCGCCAATTGACCCTCCGCCAATAACTTCGTGACGGTCCTTGTGGCTTTCAAAAGGATTTTTGCTGTCGTTTATGTGGATTGCCTTTAATTTTTCAAGACCGATTACCCTGTCAAACTCCGCCAAAACTCCGTCTAAATCGTTTACCACATCGTAGCCTGCATCGTACACATGGCAGGTGTCTAAACACACACCAAGCTTGTCCGAAAGAGTTACTTTATCAATAATATCCTTAATTTCACTAAAATTGCGACCTACTTCCGAGCCTTTGCCTGCCATAGTTTCCAGTAAAACTGTTGTGGTCATTTCGGGATAGAGAATGTGGTTTAATGTGTCTGCAATCATTTGAATTCCCACATCTGCTCCCTGTCCTACATGGCTGCCAGGGTGGAAATTATACAAATTCCCCGGCACTGCCTCCATACGCTTTATATCATCTATAAAAGTATTCCTTGCAAACTCACGAATCCCTGCATCCGCCGAACAAACATTAAGTGTGTATGGTGCATGGGCTAAAATTACATCAATTCCGTTTTCCTTTGCAAAATCTAAAAACGCAGCAATATCAGCATGGTCTAAATCCTTGGCCGCTCCCCCTCTGGGGTTTCTGGTAAAAAACTGAAAAGTGTTAGCGCCAATTGAAACAGCCGCCTTACCCATTGCCAAAAAACCCTTTGAGGCTGATAAGTGACATCCTATTTTAAACATTTTTATCACACCATTCTGTCGAATTTATCGCCTGCAAGCAAATGAAAATGCAAATGAAATACTGTTTGACCTGCCTGAGCTCCGCAGTTGTTAACAAGGCGGTAGCCGTCGTCTGCCACGCCTTCAGCCTTTGCGATTTTTGCCGCTGTTAAAATAATGTGTCCCACCAGCTCCTTGTGGCTGTCCTGCAACTCGTTTGCACAGCAGATGTGCTCCTTGGGTATAATTAAAATATGCACGGGGGCAACGGGGTTAATATCACGAAAAGCATAAACAAGCTCATCCTCATAAACCTTTGTTGAAGGAATTTCGCCTTTTATAATTTTACAAAAAATACAATCACTCATATCAGTTCTCCTTTGTATAGTTTTTGATTTCCTTTACTACTTTTTCCACAACCGCATCAATATCGCGGTTTGTATTTTCATCAACATCAACTATGATTTCGCTTTTTTCGTATTCTTTGGAGTATTCGTCTATAATCTTTATAATTTCATCTAACGATTTGCCTGCAAGCTCTGCTCTTTTGTTGTGAGAGTTTGTCAGGTTTTCGTGTATGGTTTCAGGCTTCGCCCTGAGCCATACGGTTATGCCGTTTTCAAAAAGAATTTCACGGCATTTTTCATCGGAAAGGGTGCTTCCGCCTGTTGCTATAAGAGCGTTTTTGTTTTCGCACAGATTTTTAACCGCAAAGCGTTGCGCGCCCTCAAAGTACTTAGGACCTTTTTTGGTTAAAACATCTGCAACACTCATACCCTCACACTGCTTGATATATTCATCCGTATCATAAAAGTCCATATTGAGTTTTCCGGAAACCCGTCTTCCTACGGTGGTTTTTCCTGTGCCCATAAAGCCCACAAGTATTATGTTTTTATTCATAATTCCTCCACTATTTCAAAAAGTTTTGTGTGAGATACGGAGTGCCGTCGTCTCCAAATGCCACGCCTGTACCCATGTGGGTAAAATCACTTAAAAGGTTTGCCCTGTGTCCTTCAGAATTCATTAAAAGCTCGTGCATATACAATGAGTTCTGAGCGCCCATAGCAAGATTTTCGCCTATAGCTGAAAAGCGGATGTTTTGCTTTTTTGCACGCTCTAAAACAGTATCACCGTTTTGGCTGTTGTGACTGAAATATCCATTTTCAACCATATCTGACGAATGTGCAAACGCAAGCTCTCCCAATTCCTCGTGATCCGCAAAGGGCTTCATTCCCTCTCGCACACGCAGGGCGTTGGCGACATAAATGCTCTGCTTTTCAAAGCTTTCCGCAAGGTTTTGTGCTGGCGATGCATAAAGCATATCAAAAGCCTGTTCTACATCACAATCTATTATATTTACAGATGTAAGTGAATTATTCGAATAAGTGTCGTAAAAGAAGGTAACATACGCTCCGCCAAGCTTATATATCGAAAAGTTGGCACCATTATCTGTGCCGTTGGAAAGGTATCGGGTATTACCCTTTACAATTCCGTCCAAAGGTTCACCATACTTCTCCTCAATTTCTTCCCTGGCAGAACCTACACAAAACCCCTCGAATGAAAACTCCGCAGAATTTGTATATATTCCTGTGACCACTCCATCTTGTGTTCCTATCTGGATATAGTTTTGGAAATTATTGTGGTAAATATTCCAATCAAAACCATATTCTGAAACAAATGTGTCCTTTGCTGTACCAAAAGCCTGTGTAAGCTCCTGAGCATCCATACCAATGCAAACAGATTTTCCGCTTTCTATCAGGGTGCAGGTCTTTTCCTCCTTGGGAGAAAATCTATCTATAATCTGACCAAAATCAACCAGCGCAAGCGCGATAAGAGCAAGAGCAATCAAAAGGGTAATAAGGATTTTTTTCATCGTATATTGCCTCCTTGCCCATAGTATATGCTTATTTTATCATTTTGAACAATTGCTGTCAAGAAATCGTACACTTAAAAATAAAAAAACAGAAACCTTTTGTCACATATTGGCAACAAGCGCCAAAATTCTTGATTTTGCGCCCTTTAGCTGATATACTTTATTATGAAACTAATTTGCGGAGTGAGAATATGAGCACACATCAGAGCGAAGAATTCAGCACAATACTGAAAGTACTGAGAAAACTGCGTGGAATTACACAGCAGAAAATGGCAAAAGAACTGAACACATCAAGAAGCTGTATCTCAAACTACGAGTCAGGCAACCGCCAACCCGACAGCGAAACCATAAAGCTGATAGCCGATTTTTTTGATGTTAGCGTGGATTATCTTTTGGGCAGAAGTCCCGTGAAAACCACTATAAAAAGCAACAGAGATTTTCAGGAGATTCAGGATGTTATGTGCAAATTCAGCAACATAAGGGAGCTTGATATGAGCAACGCCACGGCAAACACAAGATGTGCCACGGTGGAATTTTATGTATACTTACTGCAAAAAGAGAAAATAAAAAATAATAAAAATCTTGCCTAAGCCACATATTGACAATGTGCGAAAATTGTGTTATTATGTCAAAAGCAGGGTAATGGCAGAATTGGTAGCTTAGAGCACGAGCACTGCCGTAACTAAATAATAAGCGGACGTGGCGGAATTGGCAGACGCGCATGGTTCAGGTCCATGTGCTCGCAAGAGCATAGGAGTTCAAGTCTCCTCGCCCGCACCACCGAAAAAAGTACAGCTCAAGTGGCTGTACTTTTTATATGTAAAATCTTTTCTACAATTCTTATTTCCAATAACTCATAAAAAACGCATCATTACATGCAGGCACTTTTAACATATTTCACAAACAACAATGTCTAACCTTTTCCCATGTTTCGTCAAGTTAAAGTTCGAGTATTTTGTAGTTTGGAATATATTTCTCTACCAACTCCCAAAATGTATTTTCGTGATTATGTTCTTTTATATGGGCTAGTTCATGAACAACTACATATTCTATAACATCCATTGGGCAACTACCTCTATAAATTCTTATTTATCAAATTAATTATACAACAAAACTGTAACATTTTCAACAGCTCCTAAAAAAAGAAAACCTCTAATGACTTTGTAGACAAAAGAGGCATCTTTTTGGCACCCCCAATAGGAATCGAACCTATAACTGCCCCTTAGGAGGGGGCTGTTATATCCATTTAACTATGGAGGCTTACAAAAGAGATTATAACACAAACTTATTTCTTTGTAAAGGAAAAGTAACTAAATAAGCATTGCTTTTTTTTGTTTGTCGTGGTAAAATGATATATGGAAAAATTTGATTTTTAGGAGAATCGTATGTTTGACAAATTATCAGCAATAGAAGAACGATACAATGAGTTGAGCGAAAAAGTTTCAGACCCTGCGGTAATTGCGGATTCTGCTACTTTTGCCAAGCTTTGTAAAGAGCAGTCTGACATCGCTCTCATTGTGGAAAAATACAAAGAATACAAAGCAGCTAAGAACACTATCGCCGAGGGCGAGGAAATTATAGCCGACCCCGATATGGACAAGGAAATGAAAGAGCTTGCAGAAGAAGAAATCAAAGATGCAAAAGAGCGCATCGAGGCACTTTCTCAAGAACTTAAGATTTTACTTTTGCCAAAAGACCCCAACGATGACAAGAGTGTTATCGTCGAAATCCGTGGCGGCGCTGGCGGTGATGAAGCTGCACTATTTGCAGGGGATTTGTTCCGTATGTTCACAATGTACGCAGAAACAAACCGCTGGAAAACTGAAATTTTAAGCTCCAGCCCCACAGACATCGGTGGTTACAAAGAAATTTCTTTCAGCATCGAAGGTCAGGGCGCATATTCAAAGCTCAAATTTGAATCGGGCGTTCACCGCGTTCAGAGAATTCCCTCAACAGAATCAGGCGGCAGAATTCACACATCAACCGTAACAGTTGCGGTATTGCCTGAAGTTGAAGAGGTTGAAGTAGATATTAACGCAAACGATTTAAGAATAGATGTATTCCGTGCAGGCGGTCCCGGCGGTCAGTGTGTTAATACAACAGACTCAGCTGTTCGTATTACTCACCTGCCCACAGGCTTGGTGGTATCCTGTCAGGACGAAAAATCTCAGCACAAGAACAAGGATAAGGCAATGAAAATTCTTCGTTCAAGACTTTATGATTTAGTTCAGCAGGAACAGCACGACAAAATCGCATCAGAGCGTAAGAGTCAGGTAGGTACAGGCGACAGAAGCGAGCGTATCAGAACATATAACTTCCCTCAGGGCAGAGTTACCGACCACAGAATTGGTCTTACACTCCATAAGCTTGATTCTATTTTAAACGGCGATATGGAAGAGCTTATCAGCGCGCTGATTACCACACACCAGTCAGAGCTTTTAGCAGGAGAACAGGAGTAAGCTATGAGCAGAATAAAAACAAAAAAAATTGTAATGATAGGTGTTTTTTCAGCTATTGCATTTGTGTTGCAGTTGATTGTGCCTTTTCCTAAAGTGGGCGGTTTTTTGGAAATTGAAATTTCCGACCTCCCTGCACTTATTCTTGCTTTTGCATACGGTCCGCTGTCAGGAGTTATATGCGAATTGATGAAAAACATTCTCCACGGTTTGACCTTTACAAGCACAGGCTATGTAGGCGAGCTTGCCAACTTTGTTATAAACGGCGTGTTTGTTGGCGTTGCAGGTTTGGTTTATATGAACAAAAAGACCTTCAATGTGGCAATTGTTTCACTTATTGCGGCAACTCTTGCTATGGCGGTTACGGGAATATTTGTAAATCTTTACATTATGTTGCCCCTTTATATGCCAACAGCACCTTTAAGCGCTACTATGCCACTTGTTATGGGCACAATTTTCCCCTTCAACCTTGCAAAAGGCGTAGGTATTTCGTTAATTACAATGTTAATATACAAAAGAATTTCACCAATAATTAAATTTTCAGGAGGAAGAAAATGATTTTAGGTATTGAACACATCGCGGTATGCGCAAAAGACACAAAGGCATTAACAGACTGGTATGTTAAAATGTTCGGAGTATCCGTTGTTTACGACAACGGCAAGGGCACATACTTTGTAAAAGCTCCCGACGGCTCTATGATTGAAATTATCCAGGCAGACACAGAAGTTGCTCCCACACCCACAAAGGACTGGGGTATCAGACATTTTGCTCTGTCTGTAAGTGACGAAGGTTTTGATGAATTGGTAGCAAAACTCCGTGAAGAAAATGTTGAAGTTGTAACAGAGGTTTCGATTTCTCCTAAGGGTATCAAGACATTTTTCTTCCGTGACCCCGAGGGTAACATATTCCACTTGATTTACAGACCCGAAGCTCTGTAAAAGAAAGGATGTATTACATATGAAAATGTGGAAAGAATTTAAGGACTTTGCATTCAAAGGAAATGTAATCGACATGGCTGTCGGTGTTGTAATCGGCAGTGCCTTCGGTAAAATCGTAACATCTTTGGTTAACGACATTATCACACCTTTGATAGGATTAATTACAGGCGGAACAGACTTAAAGAACTTAAAGTATGTATTCACACCTGCAACAGAAGAAGTTGCAGAAAGTGCATTAAACTACGGTATGTTTTTGCAGAATATCATTGACTTTTTGATTATCGCATTCTCAATATTTATGTTTGTAAAGATGATTAACATTGCAAAGAAAAAGTTTGAGAAAAAGGAAGAAATTGTTGAGGAAGCAAAGGGTCCTTCAGCAGAAGACCTTTTAACGGAAATCAGAGATTTGTTAAAAGAGAAAAATCAATAGTAAAAAAAGACCGCTATGGCGGTCTTTTTTTATTTACAGCAACTCATTATAGTCTGTGATATATCTGTCAGCAAGTTCTTCTACACGGTGGTGGTCTTCAACCGTTTGCTCATATATTGCCACTACATAAAAACCACCTGATTTGGCAGTTTCAACAGCGTGAAGTGCATCTTCAAAAACTACTGCCTCTGCCTGCCCCACACCCAATCGGTTTAGTGCTTCAAAATAAATATCGGGCCTGTTTTTTTCTATTCCTAAATCTTTACAGGACAACACATCACAAAAATACTCCAACAGCCCTATATGGGAAAGTGCATTTTTGGCATGACCCGACTCCGTTGCTGTGGCAACGCACATCTTTATTCCCTCGCTGTGTAGTTTTTTTATAAGCTTATCCACATTGGCGCGGACTGTGGCGCAGTTTTTGTAGTAATCGGCAACATGGCCATAGAGTTCTGCCTCAATTTCCTCCGCTGTGCGGGGGATTATGGTTTCAGAAAAACGCTTTGCTGCCACGGGTATTGATGCGTGACGCAAAAAATCCAAAAGCTCCTCTGTGGGCTCGATTTGCGCCTCAGCAAGATAATTTCCGTAAAGGGAATACCACATTGGCATCGAATCAATTATAGTTCCGTCAAGGTCGAAAATAGCACCTTTAATATTCATAAATTCACCACCGATAAAAAACAGGGTTGTGGTTTACACCACAACCCCAATTTTTTAAGAATAAATTATTCTTCTGTTGCTTCTTCTGCAGGAGCTTCAACTTCTGCAACTTCCTCAGCTGCGGGAGCTTCTTCTGCAACTTCGGGAGCGGGTAAAAGCGCACGGATAGAAAGTGCAATCTTTTTGTTTTCCCAATCAATTTCTGTAACCTTTGCTTCAACAGTTTCGCCGATTTTGAGTTCAGCGGCAGGATTGTCGATTCTGCGGTTAGCAATCTGAGAAATATGGATTAAGCCGTCAACGCCGGGGATGATTTCAGCAAAAGCACCGTAAGGCATAATTCTTACGATTTTAACCTGTGCGGGTTCACCTAATGTAATCTTAGTCTTTACAACTTCCCAGGGGTTGTCCTCAGCTTTTTTGAAGCCCAAAGAAATTTTCTTTGTATCTTCTTTAATGTCTTTGATATAAACTTCGATAGAGTCGCCAACAGAAACAACTTCTGAGGGGTGCTTGATATGTTTCCAGCTAAGTTCTGAAATGTGAACTAAACCGTCAACACCGCCGATATCAACAAATGCACCGAAATTTGTAATTGACTTAACTACACCTGTGTACACTTTGCCTACAGCAGCATCTGCCCAGAATTTTTCCTGGAGCTCTTTTTTCTGAGCGTCAAGAATAACTCTTACTGAACCAACTAATCGTTTCCTCCTGTCATTTATATCAATGATTTTGAAAGCAACTACCTTTCCTACGAATTCAGAAAGATCGGCATCTCTCTTTTCAGCTGCCTGTGAAGCAGGAACGAATACTTTGTAACCTTTGTAGTTAACAATCATACCCTTGTTAACAACTTCTGTTACTTTGCCTTCTAAAACTTCGCCCTCTTCCTGCGCTTTCTTCACATTTTCCCAAGTTTTTACTGTGTCAAGCTTTCTCTTTGACAACATGATATTGCCGTCAGCGTCATTTACGCGAACAACAAATACTTCGATTTCATCGCCAACCTTACAGATTGAATCTGTTGTAGCGTTGGGGTCGTCTGAAATCTCGCCAGCCGGAATAAATCCATCCTGCTTTGCACCTAAATCTACGATAACCTCGTTGGGTCTTACCTCGATTACCGTGCCTTTTACGATGTCGCCTGTGTTAAGAGTTTTTAAAGACTCTTCCATCAAGGCTTCAAAGCTTTCAAAATTTTCCATCTTACCAATAGCCTCCTTTATTATGACCGCAGGAGTAGAGGCACCTGCAGTAATTCCGACTCTTTTCGAGCCGAAATCGCAACCTTGCGGCAAGTCGTCTATACGCTCTAAGCAGTATGCGGTAGGACATACACTTTTGCAAATAGAATAAAGCTTTTGAGTGTTCGAGCTGTTAACTCCGCCAAGGACTATCATGACATCGCTAACGCTTGATAGCTCATAAGCTTCTGACTGCCTCTCTTCAGTTGCATTACATATTGTATCAAATATCACTATGTCTTGGCAAGTCTTTTTTAAAAAAGTTACAATTTTTTTAAAAACTTCCTGCACAAAAGTAGTCTGAGCAACAACGCAAACCTTGTTGTAGTGAGGGTTTGCGTTCTCTGCCTCCTCTGGGGTGGCAAAAATCTCGGCGGCATCACTACACCAACCGTTAATACCTTGTACCTCGGGGTGATTTTTGTCGCCGATTATTACTATTTTGTATCCTTCCTTGTGGTGACGCTCCACAATGTTGTGGATTTTTTTAACAAAAGGACAGGTTACATCTATAATTTCAACATTTTTTTCTTTTAACTTATCGTAAATTTCCCTACCTACTCCGTGTGTACGGATAATGAGCTTTTCGCCCTCTTTGAGCCTGTCTATGTTTTCAATGGGTGCAATACCCTTTCGGGCAAAGCCCTCCACAACATGCTTATTGTGAATAATTGGCCCTAAGGTATAATATTTATTTTGAGTGTCCTTGCAACACTTCTCTACCATTTCAACAGCTCGGGCAACGCCAAAGCAAAAGCCTGCTGTTTTAGCTACAGTAATATCCATTATTACACTCCTAAAGAGTTAATTTTGTTAAGAACTGCATCGGCATAGATTTTAAGCTCATCCGCCGAGGGTTTTACACCGTTTTCATCGGTTATGTACATAGGCTTGCCAACATAAATGGTTACTCTTTTAAAAAGCTTATATCCGCCGCGCATAGCTATGGGGATAACAGGAGCACCTGATTTTGACGCAATAAGCGCAACGCCTGCTTTGGCATCAGAAGCCTCCCCTGCCTTTACACGGGTGCCTTCGGGATATATGGTAAAAATTCCGCCGTCCTTTAATGTACGAAGGGCAGTTTTGATAGCTGTGATGTCGTTTGTACCTCGATTTATAGGAAACGCGCCTGCCATCTTCAAAAATGGCACCAGCAACTTGTGCTTAAAAAGCTCACTTTTAGCCATTGTTCTCATAGGACGCTTTAGCGCTGATATAAGCACCGGAGGGTCCCAAAAGCTCACATGGTTTACAGCTAAAATGGCTGCGCCCTCTTTCGGGATGTTTTCCTCCCCTTCAACACGGACAAAAAATATTATTTTGCAAAAAATCTTAACTAAAAACTTTAATAACTTATACATAAATATCACACATTTCTTTTGTTATTTATAATGTCTAAAACCAAGGAAAGACTCTCATCAAATGTAAGGTCTGATGTATCGGCCAGCACTGCATCCTCCGCCTGACGAAGGGGAGAAACCGCTCTGGTTGAGTCTTGCTTGTCACGGTTTATAATATCTGTTAAAACCTCATCGTACTCAGTAGTAATACCTTTTTCTAAAAGCTCTTTATAACGGCGGGTTGCACGAATTTCGGCACTTGCGGTCAAAAAGATTTTCACATCTGCATCAGGCAGAACCGATGTTCCTATGTCCCTGCCGTCCATAATTACATTTTTCGTTCCTGCAAGCTCTCGCTGCAGATTTACCAGTTTTTTGCGTACTTCGCCAATTGCCGAAACGCTCGATGCCCCCATAGAAACCTCAGGGGTACGGATTTTTTCCGACACATCTTCACCGTCTAAAAAAATCCGCTGTTCACCATCTATATAGTCAATATCAATAGATATATTATTTACAATTTCAATAGCTTTTTCAGGATTTTCGCTTATATTTATTTCTTTGCGCAGGCACGCAAGTGCTGCAGTACGGTACATAGCGCCTGTGTCAATATAAACAAAGCCCAGTTCACCGGCTGCACGGCGTGCGATAGTGCTTTTTCCTGCACCGCTGGGGCCGTCAATGGCAACTTTAAACATATACAAAATCCCTCCATAAAAATTTAAGCGAAAGCATACGCCTTCGCTTAACACAAACTGTTTAGTTTTATTGTTACGCTGTGTGCGTTATCTTTTCTTTTTGTTATTGGCAGAGCTCTTAAGGTTTACACCCAAAATTCCGCCTATGGCACCTGCTATAACGGCCAATGCAAGCATTGTCAGTATGTGTGGGCTTACAAAAAATCCGTCAGAAGCTAAAGACGCCACAATCCACATAATCAGTATGTATAAAAAACCTGCTATGGCACCGGTTATAATTCCTCGTGTGCCCGCTCTCTTCGCCGAAATAAAACCACAAACTACAGCTCCGGCAAACTCAGTGCAGTAGGCAATGTATGGTATGGTATTCTCGCCAATGGTAGTATAAGAAAGCAAAAGTGCAAAAATCGCAAACACACCAACGGTCAGCAATACGGCAATTACCATTCCCTTTAAAAATCCGAAAGCGCAAGAAGTAAATCCGCCACTGTCTACAGTTTTAATATTTTCGTACATACAAACAAACCTCCTACCGAATACTCATTACTAAAATATTCGGCAGGGGGATGATTTATGAATTATTCTTGTGTTGTTTCTTCTGCTTCGTCTAAAAGCTCAACATCTTTTTCTTTCTTTGCTTTTTTGCAAGGAACAACAGAAGCTACAGCTTCACGCTTGATGGTCATAGGATGCTTTGACTGTCTGTCACCGATTTCGATGCAAACCTTGTCGTCCTTAACCTTTAAAACTTTACCGATGATACCACCGATTGTTGTAACGCTGTCGCCAACCTTAAGCGCATCTAACATCGCCTGTGTCTGCTTTTTTCTTTTGTTTTCGGGTCTGATAAGCATAAAGTAAAACACCGCTATCATAACCACCAGCCAAATAATTGTTCCGGCCATATTCTTTATTCCCCTTTCGGTTTTTTAATATACCATATAATTATACCCCTAATGGCGCAAATAAGCAAGTTATTTTTCAAAAAATTTCATATTTTATTCAAATAATTGTTGACATAAAGGTTAAAGAGTGATACTATTTATATGTTGATAGAGGCGCGTCTTTAATCAGTAACCCAAAGGAGAAATCGGTGTTCTGCGATTTTGGGCAAAAGGGAAAGTCGCCGAAAGAGCAAATTACCGAAGGTTTGTTCTTGGGGGTACGGATAACATCCGTGCAACTGTCGCTTTGGCGGAGTGCTATTGCGGAGTGCTATTAATGTTAAAAAACATATTTTTTAATGTTAATTTTCCAAACTCTATCAATGGGTTTGGTTTTTTTGTTGTTAATAATTTTTTTACTTATAGGAGGTTCATATAATTATGAAGAAGTACAATATTGCCGTTGTAGGTGCAACAGGCATGGTAGGAAGAACATTCTTAAAAGTTTTGGAGGAGGTTAATCTCCCAGCTGAAAGCTATACACTTTACGCATCAGCAAGAAGTGCTGGCACAAAGCTTCCCTTTATGGGCACAGAATACGAAGTAAAAGAGTTAAATGAAAATTCATTTGACGGTATAGACATTGCACTTTTCTCAGCAGGTGGTTCTACATCAGAAAAATTTGCTCCCATTGCAGCAAGCAAGGGTTGCTTAGTAATTGATAACTCAAGCGCATGGAGAATGGACCCTGAAGTTCCCCTTGTTGTTCCTGAAGTTAACCCTGAAGACATCAAAAAGACAAAGGGTATCATTGCTAACCCCAACTGCTCAACAATTCAGGCTATGGTGGCACTCCGTCCCTTACAGTTAAAGTACGGAATTGAGCGAATTGTTTACTCAACATATCAGGCTGTATCAGGCGCAGGCGTTGGCGGTTACAACGACTTGAAAGCCGGCATCGAGGGAGAGCCTCCCAAGAAGTTTAACCACCCCATCTTCTCAAACTGCTTACCTCAGATTGATGTATTCCTTCCCAACGGTTACACCAAGGAAGAAATGAAGATGGTTAACGAAACAAGAAAAATCTTAGGCGATGATTCTATGAGAATTACAGCTACAACAGTTCGTGTTCCTGTATTTGATTGCCACAGTGAGTCTATAAATGTAGAGTTAAAAACTCCCTTTGAAATGGATGAACTTCGTGCTTGCTTAGAAGCTGCACCCGGTTTAATCGTTGAAGACGATATTGACAACTGCGTATACCCCATGGCTTGCAACATCGTTGGCAAGAATGAAACATATGTTGGCCGTATTCGCCGTGACGAATCACTCGACAATGGCGTAAACCTCTGGGTTGTTGCTGACAACATCAGAAAAGGCGCTGCTACAAACGCAGTACAGATTGCACAGAAATATATTGAAATGGTTGAAGCCGGTGAAATGGAAGCGTATCACGCTTAATTGAAAGGAAAGAAAGTTATGAGAAAGACACTTTTCACAGGTGCTGCTACAGCATTAATCACACCTTTTAATGAAGAGGGCGTTAATTTTGAATCCCTCGGAAATATCATTGACTACCAGATTGACAACGGTATCGACGCGCTTGTTATCTGCGGCACAACAGGCGAAGCAGCTACAATGCCCGACAAAGAACACCTGAGCGTTATTGAATACTCAATCAAGCGCGCTGCAGGCAGAGTACCGATTATTGCAGGTACGGGTTCAAACGACACTGCTCACTGCGTTGAGCTGAGCGTAGAATCTCAGAACTTAGGCGCTGACGGTTTACTCATTACAACACCTTACTACAACAAAGCAACTCAGAAGGGCTTACTTATGCACTATGACAAGGTGTTAGAAAAAACAAACCTGCCCATTATTCTTTACAATGTTCCCGGAAGAACAGGCATGAATTACGCCGTTTCTACATTAAAGGAATTAGCTCGCGATGAAAGAATCGCAGGCATTAAAGAAGCAAGCGGAAATATTGAATATGCAACAGAAGTTGCGCGTGATGTTCCTGAACTCACAATGTACTCAGGCAACGACGATATGATTGTTCCCATTATGTCTTTAGGTGGCAAGGGTGTAATCTCTGTTTTATCAAATGTTGCACCAAAGGAAACACACGACTTGTGCACAAAATGGCTTGACGGTGACATCGCAGGCAGCCGTGAAATGCAGTTTAAGTATTTAGACCTTATTAAGGCGCTTTTCTGCGAGGTTAACCCCATTCCTGTTAAAACTGCTATGAATATGATGGGCTTTAATGCAGGAAATCTTCGTCTCCCCTTGTGCGAAATGGAGCCTGCAAACTATGCAAGACTGGAAAATGCTATGAAGGCTTGCGGACTTATTAAATAGGTGATACTATGACAAAAATCATTTTAAGCGGTTGCATGGGCCGTATGGGCACAGCAATCACAGAAATAGTAAAAAACACAGAAAACGCAGAAATTGTTTGCGGCTTTGATGCACTATCCGGCGAGCGTGCATACCCTGTTTATACAGATTATGCAGATGTAAAAGTAGACGCCGATGCCATAATTGACTTTTCGCATCCGTCAAACTTTGAAAATATTTTAGCATTTGCCAAGAAAAATAGTCTGCCTATTATTATGTGTACAACAGGACTGTCAGATGAGCAAAAAGCAAAGCTTAAAGCTGCAGCTGCAGATATTCCCGTATTTTTCTCTGCTAATATGTCCCTCGGCATTAATCTTTTAATAAGACTTGCCAAAATGGCGACAAAGGTTTTGGAAAAAGATTTTGATATCGAAATCGTAGAAAAACACCACAACAAAAAGCTTGATGCCCCCAGCGGTACGGCTTTAGCTATTGCCGATGCCATTGCCGCCACAATGACAGAGGGTGCACAGTATGTGTATGAGCGTCAGAGCGTAAGACGCCAGAGAGAAAAGTCAGAAATCGGTATTCACGCAATCCGTGGCGGTACAATTGTCGGCGACCACGATGTAATTTTTGCAGGTCCTGACGAAGTAATCACACTTTCTCACTCTGCGGCATCACGAGAAGTTTTTGCTCAGGGTGCAGTAAAGGCCGCTATGTTTATGAGTGGCAGACCTGCAGGATTTTATTGCATGGACGATTTATTCGGAGATTTATAAAATTAAATAGAATGAAAAAAGAACCGCTTCGCGGTTCTTTTTTCATTCGTCATTTACTTCAATTTCTTTCTGTACAAGTAACTCCGCTATTGCGTCCTTTGCATTTTCGCGGCAAGCAAGAGTTTTTTCGCTTGCATTATCAGGAATAAACATAACGCTTACATACACTTCGTCAATAATAAAGCGCATATCGGAAAGCACCTTACTGTTTGTTAATTTCACAGCAACAGGAACATCGCCACGATAAACAATGTCCTCCTCAGGAATTTGTGACAAATCCACATAATTGCCTATTGGCTCAAAAATATCTTTAGGAAGATAACTGTCAAGACTGGGCTCGTCGAGAATCAACAAATCTCCGTAGCACTTCTGAAGACCTGCCTCAAACTGCTCCTTTGAAACCTGGTCGCTTTCACTTGTCTTTTTTTCCGTAATATAATAAGGCTTTAGCACAACCTTGCTTTCACCGTCGCCGTTAGCATCCGCAACAACTCCTGCAAGCCTGCGGTCTATATCGTATTCTTCCGATGTAAGGGGATGAGCAAAAAGCGAAACCACAGTAAGATCTCCGGATGTGTCGTCGACTGTTGTGGAAGCATACCATACCCCTAACCAGATACCTAAAGCAAGCAGCACTCCCAAAACGACCCAGCACTTGTAATAATACCAAAAATTCTCTATAGATTCCCAAAAGCCAAGCTTTCTTTTTGTTTCACTCATTTTTTTACCTCATATATAAGAAATAATAAGCTCTAAATTACCGGAAAACTCCGCCTCGCCATAGCCGCAGGGAAGTATGAAGTGAGAGCCTTTTTTAATTTTCTCTCCGTCAACTGTTCCCTCACCTTCAACCACGCTTACATTCATAAAGTTGTAGGTTTGGTCTATGCGCGCACTTTTTTCCACCACGATTCTCTCAACTGAATAGTAATCGCACTCAATTAGTTTTTCACGAGTGAAGCCGTCGTGTTTTTCTGTTTTGATGTCTGTAACGCTTTCCTTGGCAGGTGTGGTTATTACTTCTAAGGATTTTTCTGTATGAAGCTCACGCGGTTTTCCATCAGATAACCTGTCATAGTCATAAACCCTGTATGTAATATCGCTGTTTTGCTGAGTTTCCAAAATTACAGTACCCTGACGGATTGCGTGCAAGCATCCGGGGTCAATCTGGAAAAAGTCGCCTTTTTTAATGGGGATTTTTCTGAGTAAGTCATTCCATCTTGCCTCTTCCACCATAGAGCGGAGTTCATCCTTGCTCTGTGCATTGTGACCAACTATGATGTCAGCACCCTCGTCGCAGTCTAATATATACCAACACTCGGTTTTTCCCAGCGAGCCGTTTTCGTTTTTCTTTGCATATTCATCATCAGGGTGAACCTGAATACTAAGGTCAGCTTTAGCATCAATTATCTTGATTAAAAGGGGGAACACTTCTCCATCAAGATTCCCAAAAAGCTCACGCTTTTCATTCCACAACCGGCTCAGGGTATATCCCGAAAATTCAGGGGTTAAAACCAAGCTGTCGCCGTTTTTGTGAGCAGCAATCGCCCAGCACTCCCCTGTGTTATCGCTGGGAATGTCATATCCAAAATCTGTTTTTAATTTATTTCCGCCCCAGATCATTTCTTTAAATACGGGCTGTAAAAATATAATAGTTTTCATAATGCACCTCGCAATGATTTTCTTATATAAGAGTATCACCAAAACGCAAAAAAGTCAATAACACAAAGAAATTCTTAACAAAAAAGAAATGACCTCCGACTGTATCCTGGAACTACAATCAGAGGTCATTTCTGCTGACTCTTAAA
>JAGBXV010000020.1 GCA_017629115.1 Clostridia bacterium
AACAGTAGCTCCCGGTGAAAGATTCTGCAACAATTGCGGTGCGCCGGTGGCAACTCCCGCTGTGGCTTCCGGCGGCGTTTCAAGTGCGGCAGCGACAGATTCTAACGCCGGCAAAAGATTAATAGTAAAAATTTTATTGGTTGTTGCATTGGTATGCTTCTTCCTGCCCTTTGTAACGGTTTCTTGTGGCGGATCGGAAGTTGAAGCAACAGGTTTTGAAGGTGCATTTGGTATGTTTGATGATCAGTTATCAGACCAAACAGATGCTAAAATGAATGTGTTCTTAATCATTTCAATGGCGGCAACAATAGGCGGTCTCATACTGAGCGTTGCAAAAAAAGGCACAGACCAGAAGGCTGTAATGGCTTTGGCTGGGGTTGCTGCAATATCAGGTCTTTTGTTTATGATTACTTTCAATGGATATTATGAGATTGAAAAAGAGGATCTGGAATACATAACTGTAGAATTCAAGCTTGGATATTGGGGCATGTTGCTTACTAATGCCGGTGCGGCAATAGTGGCAGCCATGGTAAAACCCGATAGCAGTAGCACAGGCATTGGAGGACGACCGATTTCGGCGACTTTTGCACCAAAGGCTCCTACACCTCCTCCGGCAGCGCCCACATATACACCTCCGGCGCCTCCGGCATACACACCGCCCACACCCGCTCCTGAAGCTCCGGTATACACACCACCGGCTCCTAAACCCGCAGCATCGTCTGCACCTACCGGCGGTAACGGTTTAAGACCACCCGAGGATTTATAATGGATAATAAAAAAGACGCCTTAGGCGTCTTTTTTTGATTATATTATATATTTTGTGACAAATTATGTCAAACACTATTGACAAAAGTGGGTAACAAGTTTATAATAACAGTTGAACAACTATTCAACTGTTGGAGGGACAACTATGGCAGAAGATTGTATGAAACTACACAATCACGACCGGGTGGTTGACGAAGTAAGGGACCAGCTACCTGAGGATACAGACCTTTTTGATTTGGCGGAATTTTATAAGGTATTTGGCGACTCCACCCGCATAAAGATATTATATGTACTGTTTGAATCGGAGATGTGCGTAGGGGGCATAGCGCAGCTTTTAAGCATGACAATGTCGGCTATATCGCATCAGTTAAGGGTGTTAAAGGGCGCACGCTTAGTCAAGCAGCGCCGTGAGGGCAAAACAGTGTTTTACTCTTTAGCGGACGACCATGTAAGAACAATTATAGAGATGGGTATGGAACATATATCAGAATAGGAGAATCAGTATGAAAAAGACATTTATTATTGAAGATTTGGAGTGCGCACATTGCGCGGCTAAAATGGAGCAGGCAGTAAAAAATCTTGATGGTGTAATTGATGCCAGCGTGAATTTTTTAAAGTCAAGCATCACCGTTGAAGCAGATGATGAAATCTTTGACAAGGTTATGAAGCAGGCGGTAAAGGAATGTAAAAAAATCGAGCCTGATGCGGAGATTGTTTTATGACAAAAAAGCAGAAAAAAGAGCTTAGAAAGATTATAATATCGGCGGTTTTTTTTGTTGCGGCGATAGTTCTAAAAAATATTGAAATACTTACAGTGCTTTTTTCTGCAGCGGCTTTTGCTGTGTGCGGATACAAAAGCGTTGTGCGAGCGATAAAAAACTTAGTGCGACTAAACCCCTTGGACGAACACTTGCTTATGACCGTGGCATCAATAGGAGCGTTTGTTATCGGCGAGCCTGTTGAGGGTGCGGCGGTTATGGTGTTTTATCAGGTGGGCGAGCTTTTTCAGAGCATTGCGGTATCAAAAAGCAGAAAAGAAATTGCAGCCCTTGCTGACATAGCACCCGAAAGTGCCTGTGTTTTGCGTGATGGCGAATTTGTAACAGTATCCCCCGAAGAAGTAAAGTTGGGTGACACCTTGCTGATTAAAGCGGGCGAGCGTGTGCCTGTTGACTGTAAAGTAACAGAGGGCAATGCCGACATCGACACCAAAGCAATCACGGGCGAGAGTGTTCCTGTGGCGGTATCAGCAGGAGAGAGTGTTTTTTCGGGCAGTGTAAATTTAAACGGCGCAATCCGTGCTGAGGCGGTTGCGGTTTATAAAAATTCGACCGTTGCAAAAATACTTGAGCTTACTGAAAATGTATCATCAAGAAAGTCCAGTTACGAAAGCTTCATACATCGGTTTGCTCTTGTATATACTCCTATTGTGGTAGGTGCGGCTGTGCTTTTGGCAGTAGTACCGAGCATTGTGTTGGGAAATTGGTTTGAGTGGATTAAGCGAGCCCTTACCTTTTTGGTAATTTCCTGTCCTTGCGCGTTGGTTATTTCTGTACCGTTGGCGTTTTTTGCAGGATTGGGCAGAGCCTCATCAAACGGTATTTTAATAAAAGGCTCAAACTATTTAGAGGCGATGGCGAAAGCTGATACAGTAGTCTTTGATAAGACAGGAACTTTAACAACAGGCGGTTTTTTTGTGACGGAAATAAATCCGGTAACAGTAAGTAATGAAGAACTTTTAAAGGTTTGCGCCTCTGCGGAGAATTTTTCCAATCATCCTGTGGCTGACGCTGTTAAAAGGGAGTATACAGGCAAGCTTTTGGAAGTAACTGATGTTAAAGAGCTTGCAGGAATGGGAATTTGTGCCCAAAGCGAGCAGGGTGAAATATTAGCTGGCAACAAACGCCTGATGGAAGAATACAAAGTATCCTACGACGAAGTTTCCGATTTAGGCACTGTAGTTTATGTTGCCTGTGACGGGAAATTTTTAGGAACGGTTACAGTAAGTGATAAGGTAAAAGAAAATGCAAAATCAGCAATTGAAGCGCTCAAAAAGCAGGGCATAAAAAAGACCGTTATTTTAACAGGCGACAAGCACACAGCGGCAGAAGCCGTGGCGAAAGCTGTAGGTGCAGATAGGGTGCATTATGAGCTATTGCCTCAAGACAAGGTAGAAATAACTGAAAAAATTATAAATGACGGCGCTAAAGTAATATTCTGCGGTGACGGCATAAACGACGCACCCGTAATGGCTATGGCAGATATTTCCGTTTCTATGGGGCAAATCGGGCAGGATGCAGCAATTGAAGCATCGGACATCGTAATAACTGACGATAATTTAGAAAAGCTTTCTTCCGCAATCCGCCTTGCTAAAAAAACCGTTGGCGCGGCTCGGGTAAATATTGTGTTTTGTATAGGCGTAAAGGTCGCGGTTTTAATACTGGGGGCATTAGGCATCACAAACATATGGGCGGCGGTTTTTGCCGATGTGGGAGTATGTGTAATTGCAGTGCTTAACTCAGTGCGGATTTTAAGCAAAAAATTGACAAAATTTTAACACGAAAACTTGGGGCAAACCCCAAGTTTTCCTTGTTTTTAGGGCTATTTTATGGTACGATAAATATAGTAGTTATATTGAGAAAAAACAAATGGGAAAGGAAGTTTTATAAATGGCAAAATTGACCTTTTCGGGCGGTATACATCCATTGGGCAAAAAAAGTGCTACCAAGGATAAACCTTTGGTGACAATCGAAGCTCCTGAGCTTTTGTATTTTCCCTTGAGTCAGCACATTGGCGCTCCCTTAAAACCCCTTGTTTCGGTGGGTGATAAGGTTTTGAAAATGCAAAAAATCGCAGACACGGATGCCTTTATGTCGGCACCTCTTCATTCGTCTGTATCAGGTAAGGTAAAGGATATAGGAATGTACCTTAACCATACAAATTCCAAGGTGCCTACCATTGTTATTGAAAATGACGGCGAGTACCAGGATGCTGAGCCTATACATACAAAGAGTATTGACGACTTATCTCCTGATGAAATGCGAAAAATCATCCGCGAGGCAGGTATTGTTGGTATGGGTGGAGCCGGTTTTCCCACTCATGTAAAGCTTTCTCCTCCTGAAGACAAGCAAATCACACATTTAATTATAAATGGCGCAGAGTGTGAGCCCTACCTTACCTCCGACAGGCGTGTAATGCTTGAAATGCCGGATGATGTTATAGGAGGTATCAGGTGTTTAATGAGACTTTTGAATCTTTCTAAATGCTATGTGGGCATTGAGGATAATGCACCTGAGGCTATCTCGATTTTGCAGGAAAAAACAAAAAACACGGGTATTGATATTTGTGTTTTGAAAAAGAAGTACCCTCAGGGCTCAGAAAAACAGATAATCAACGCAATCACAGGCAAGGAAGTTCCCATAGGCAAGCTCCCTATGGATGTTGGTTGTGTTGTTATAAATATCGGAACTGTGGCAGAAATCTACCGAGCGCTGGCACAGGGTATACCCCTTCACAGAAGAATAGTTACAGTATCGGGTGATGCTGTCAGGAATCCTTCAAACCTTTATGTTCCATTAGGTACACCTTTTAATGCTTTGGTTGATGCCTGCGGTGGGACAAAGGAAGAAACCCACAAGATTATAATGGGCGGACCTATGATGGGTATTGCGGGAATTTCTTTAGATATTCCTGTGGTAAAGGGAACTTCGGGACTATTGCTTTTCTCAGAGAAATACGCACACAACGAAGCGGAAATCAATTGTATCCGTTGTGGCAGATGCGTAAGCGTTTGTCCTATGAAATTAGTTCCTACCACACTCGATATGTACAGTCGCAAGGGCGACACAGAAACATTGATTAAAAACAATATTATGAACTGTATGGAATGTGGCAGCTGTACCTATGTATGTCCTTCGAAGAGATATTTGGTTCAGTCCATTCGCGTAGGTAAACAAAAAATTAATGCACTCAGAGCAAAGGAGGCAAAGAATTAATGGAAAATATGATAGTTTCTTCATCTCCGCATATCAGGGACCGTGACCGCACATCCCACATTATGCGTGATGTGTGCATTGCCTTGGTTCCGGCACTAATTGCTTCGGTGATTTATTTCGGAGGTAGAGCTGTGTATATCACCGCCCTTTGTATGATTTTTTCAGTAGGTGCTGAATTTTTGTGGCAAAAGCTAACGGGTCGCCCCGTTACAATATCTGACGGCACAGCAGCGGTAACAGGTATGCTTTTGGCATTTAATCTGCCGGTGAGCGCTCCTTGGTGGATTTGCCTTATCGGCTCAGTTGTGGCAATTATAATTGCCAAGCAGTTCTTTGGCGGTGTTGGTCACAACTTTATGAATCCGGCTTTAGTGGGCAGAGCTTTTCTGCTTGCGTCCTGGCCTGTTATTATGACTAAGTGGTCAGCGCCCTTTACAACAGGATTTATAATTCCGGCAGACACAGTGTCATCAGCTACACCCCTTGCAATTATGAAAGGGTCACTAGAGGGTACTCTTCCCGGAATATTTGATATGTTTATCGGCAACATAGGCGGTTGTATAGGTGAGGTTTCATCCCTTGCACTCCTTTTGGGTGGTGTGTATTTAGTTATAAGAAAAGTAATCAGCGTAAGAATTCCCTTAACATACATACTCACTGTGGCAGTGCTTACATTTATATTCCCCTCGGTAGGGTTATCGGGCTTTGACAGTATGATGTACAACATACTTTCGGGCGGTTTGTTCTTAGGTGCTATCTTTATGGCAACAGACTATGTAACATCTCCCATCACGGCACGCGGACAGTTGATTATGGGATTGGGTTGCGGTATACTTACATTTGTAATAAGAAGATTTGGTGCGTATCCTGAGGGTGTTAGCTATTCTATTCTTTTGATGAATGTGGCAACACCTTTGATAGACCGCTTTACTCAGCCAAAAGCCTTTGGCACAGTAAAAGAAAAGAAAGGGGGCGCACAGTAATGCAAAAAAACGAAAACCCCTTGGTGCTCTCAGCGGTGCTTTTGGTTATTTCCGTGATTGTAGCGTTGCTCCTTGCATTTACAAATTCGGTCACAGAAAATAAAATTGCCCAAAATACCATTAAGGAACAGGAAGAGGCAAGACAGCAGGTGCTTGCATCGGCTGTTGAGTTTAATGACTTACAGCACGCTCAGGGCATAGTAAAATCTGTGTATCAGGGTGTGGATAAAAACGGTGCTGCGTGCGGTTGGTGTGTGTCTGTTACACCCGGCGGCTACGGCGGGGAAATTGATTTGATGGTAGGCGTGTCACCTGATTTTAAGGTTTCGGGCGTTAAGGTAGTGTCAAATTCAGAAACTGCAGGTCTCGGCGCAAAGTGTACCGACAGTGCCTTTTCCGGTCAGTTTGCAGGAAAAGAGGCGCCTGTTGCAGTTATAAAAAACGGTGAGCCCTGGGAAAATGAAATTGTTGCAATTACAGGTGCAACCATAACATCTGCCGCAGTAACTGAAGGCGTAAATGCAGCTATAGATGCTGTTAAAAAAATCGGAGGTGGCCAAAATGAGTAATTTAAAAGAGCTTACCAAAGGTTTATTAAAGGAAAACCCCATATTTGTACAGTTTTTGGGTATGTGTGCAACCTTGGCTGTATCCACCTCGGTTATTAATGGCATAGGAATGGGCTTGTCCACTATGGTGGTGCTGGTTGCTTCAAACATAATAATTTCCCTGATCCGTAACTTCATACCCAATAAGGTGCGAATTGCGGCGTACATTATAGTAATAGCAGGCTGTGTGTCAGCTGTTGAGATGGCTTTAAAGGCGTTTGTGCCTGAGGTTTCAAAGTCTTTGGGTATTTTTATTCCCCTAATTGTTGTAAACTGTATTATCTTAGGTCGCGCCGAGGCATTTGCATCAAAAAATGGAGTTGTAAAATCAGCTCTTGATGGCATTGGTATGGGACTTGGATTTACACTTGCTCTGTGTATTTTAGGTACAATCCGTGAAATACTGGGCAACGGTACATTTTTAGGAATTCAGCTTTTTGGCGAGGGTTTTGCCCCCGCAACAATTATGATTTTGCCTCCCGGAGCGTTTATTGTGCTGGGTTGTGTGCTTGCAATTATCAATTTAATCACGGCAAAAAAAGAAAGGAGCGATAAGTAATGAAGTTATTGGCAGAATTAGTACTCCTTTCCTTAACAACAATATTGGCAAATAACTATGTACTGGTAAAGTTTTTGGGAATATGTCCTTTCCTAGGCGTATCCAAAAAAGTAGGCACAGCAGTAGGCATGAGCGTAGCGGTAACATTTGTTATGACGGTGGCTTCTGTTGTTACATACTTTGTGCAGATGCTACTTGTGCATTTCAACATCGAATATATGCAAACGGTTGCATTTATTTTAGTTATTGCGGTGCTGGTGCAGGTTGTTGAAATGGCAATTCAGAAATTTTCGCCTGCTCTTTATGGGGCGCTGGGAATATATCTCCCCCTTATTACAACAAACTGTGCCGTTTTAGGTGTGGCACTCTTAAATGTACAGGAGAGTTTCGACTTTGTACATACTTTGGTTTACAGCTTCTCTGCGGGACTTTCATTTATGCTTGCTATCGTGCTTTTTGCAGGCGTGAGAGAGCGTTTAGAAACTGCAGATGTCCCCAAAGCGTTGCAGGGATTCCCTATAGCTTTAGTTACGGCAGGTCTTCTGGCATTGGCATTTTTGGGATTTTCAGGAATGAAGTTTTAGGGGGTATGGTTATGAACATATTGATACCGATTATAGTTTTAGGTGTAATGGGTGCGGCGTTTGGTATTCTTTTGGGCGTTGCCGCAAAGGCGTTCCGCGTTAAAAAGGATGAACGCATCGACCAGATAGGTGAACTTTTGGCAGGTGCAAACTGTGGCGGTTGCGGTTACCCCGGATGCGGCGGTTTTGCAGAGGCTCTGTGTCAAGGTGTTGCCAATATTACCGACTGCCCCAGTACAAAACCCGAAAATAGAGAAAAAATTGGAGAAATTCTAGGCGTACAGGTTGGTGAGTCTGTTCCTATGGTTGCTATGGTAATGTGTAGTGGAACTTGCTCTAATGTTGTGTTGAACCACCATTACGAGGGAATTAACGACTGTGTGGCGGCGGCACGCTACGGCGGAAGTGACAAAGCCTGCCCTTATGGTTGTATTGGTTTTGGAAGCTGTGCTGATGTGTGTCAGTTCGGTGCAATTACAATAGAAAACGACATTGCAGTAATCGACCGTGATAAGTGTGTTGCTTGCGGTGCGTGTGTAAATATTTGTCCTCATCATGTGATTAAGCTTGTTGAGAAAAAGCAAAGAACCTTTGTAAAATGCGTATCAAAGGACAAAGGAGCAGCTTTAAAAAACATTTGCTCCGCCGGATGTATTGGCTGTAAAATTTGTGAAAAGAACTGCCCTAAGGATGCAATACATGTTGTGGATAATGTGGCGAGTATTGATTACGAAAAGTGCGTAAATTGCGGAATTTGTGCAAGTAAATGTCCCAAGAAAATTATAGATTTTACGAAGATAGACGGCACGAAGCCCTATGTAAAAACTGAAGAATAAGATAAAAAATAGTGGCGTAAGCCACTATTTTTTATCTTATTGCTAAACTATTATTTAAAAGCGATGTGCTGTATAAAAATAGCACATCTGCCCCATCAAAGTCAACAAATGCTTTAAGGTATTCACTTTGTATATACCTGGTGTCGACTACGGTAATTTTACTGTATCCGGACAAAAACAACGGTGCTATTGATGAGCCGTAGGAATCACGGAAAAGCACCAGCTCGCGCTTTAGTGTAGCGTTGGGGTTTTCAATGGTAACGACCGCCATTGTGCCCGATAAGAACATTTCGTAGGGGTCTTTTTCTTTAGCTTTTTCCAAGTTATAGATGCTACTTTCTACCAACATACCCTTATCGTTATAGGCACTCACTTTTGCGTTGTTGATTGTATCGTTTGTGAGGTATTTAATGGTATCGGGCACAACTCCACCTGCGTACTGCCCTGCATATACACCGTAAAAAGGCACATCCAGTGTGTTTTCGGTGTAGTCGTGAGTAAGATTTACGCCCATATGGCGTGCAAGGCGCGTGGCAACATCTGTAATATTTTCCTGACGCCAGTGGGTGTCGGTGTTATAGTAATCCGTAGCCGAAAGAAGATCACAAATATCTATATATTTCATATTGGGAACTTTTTGTGCCATTTTATCGATAAAGCTTTCATAGTTCATAGCAGGAAAACCATTGGCCTTGGCAAGCACATAGTTTTTATCGGGAACTATAGAAAAATACACATTGTTGTCTGTAAGGTATGTGTTGTAAATATAGTTAAAGCGCTCTGCGGCGTGGTCCATCATAGGTTCATTTATGGCTGCATCAAGCTTTGAAATGTGCCCGTCTGCTGTGAAAAGCCCGTTGTTGTCGAGCTTTCCCAACACCTTGTGGGCAAGCAAGGTTTTTATTGAGCGAAGAGCGTCACGAAAAGGGAACTGGTCGGTGGTGTAGCTTTCAAATTCTTTTGAAAATTCACCGCTTACGAGCTTTTGGGTTGTAACTTTCGGAAGCTGTGCAAGCTCTCGTCGCTCGCTGTCTGAGTGTGTGGTGTCAGGCATTGCAAGGCAAAGCACAGAAACACTTAACAAAAAAACGGCAAAAACAGCAACGGTGATGATGCTTTTTAATCTGTTGTTCATAGTTTGCCTCCTTAAAATCTAAAGTATAAAAACGGGTTAAACGAGCCGTCAGCTAAAAATGCTGTAACGCTTATCAATATTAAAAGGAGGATAATGATTTCTGCAATATCCACAAAAAATGAGGTTGCTTTTTTGGACTTTAAATACTGATATATTTTTGAGGGCAAGGGAGTTGCACCTACTATGGCGATTATGACAAGCACGCCGTAGTTTCTAAGTTGATAGAGTGCTTCTGCCGATGTAAGGGGAATTCCCCCTGCTCCAAAAAGTCCGCCAACGAGCGAAAATGCTTCCTGAGCGTTGTTTCCCGAAAAAATCATAAAAGAAATGGTTATAAAAAACAGGGTATATATGCGGGCTAAGATTTTTGATTTTTCCAATGGCTTTGTCAAGAAGAGCTTTTCCAAGGTCAGGAACACAAAGAAGAAAAGTCCCCAAAGAACAAAATTCCACTCAGCACCGTGCCAAAAGCCTGTTAAAAACCATACTACAAATAAATTGAATATGAGTTTTGGTTTTTTTACACGGCTTCCGCCCATAGGGAAGTAAACATAGTCGCGGAACCACGAGCCGAGGGAAATGTGCCAACGGCGCCAGAATTCGGAAAGGCTTTTTGAAATAAAGGGATAGCGGAAATTTTCCAAAAAGTCAAAACCAAATATTTTTCCCAGGCCGATTGCCATATCGGAATATCCTGAAAAGTCAAAATAAATCTGTAGTGTAAAGCACACAGCAAAAAGCCAGTAAAACATAACCGAGGTGTCCTGAGTTGCGTAAAACGCCTGACATAACTCCCCTAAAGTATTTGCAATAAGCACTTTTTTGCCAAGACCTACAATAAACCTTCTGATGCCTATTGATGCTGATTCAAAGCTGTGGCTACGCTTAACAAGTTGTGCTGCCACATCCTTATAGCGGACTATAGGACCTGCAATAAGCTGTGGGAAAAGTGAAATATAGGTAGCAAGAGTTATGATGTTTTTTTGTGCTGGGACTTCGCCTCTATACACATCTACAGAGTAGCTTAAAATCTGAAATGTGTAAAAGCTTATGCCAATGGGCAGGGCAATATTCAGCGCAGGGGCAGATATGCCTGTTATTGCGGTGAAGTTTTCCACAAAAAAGCCTGCATATTTAAAGTACAAAAGCCCCGACAATGTTCCGATTACGGAAATTGTAAGGTATATTTTTTTTGCTTGCTGGGTTTTTGCCTTTTCTATCAAAATGCCGAACACATAGTTAAAGATAATAGTGCCAAGCATTAAAAACACGCACTTGGGCTCGCCCCACGCGTAAAAAAACAAGCTCACCAACAAAAGTACTACATTCTTTAATGGCTTTGGAGCAGCAAAATAAAGAATCAGCACTAAAGGTAAGAAATAGTATAAAAATGTTATGCTTGAAAATAGCATTTCCATTCTCCTTTACAAAAAAAGCGGGCAGAAAGCCCGCTTTTTATTATTATCTACACCGCTTATTCTTCAAAAGCTTTGGGGCACATTACAAAGAACACTTTGTTTCCAACGCTTCCTGTAACCATTTCCTCGGCTTCTACACAAATGTTCCAACGCAAGTTAGCGTTGTCCTTAAGTGTTTTGATAAAATCAGAAGCGGAAACACCGTTCTCTAATTCAAACACATAGCCGATAAAAGCAATAGAGCCAATCATAGGCTGGAAAACAGCGCCTGATTTAAAGCCTGTGATTTCTGCGTTGTCAAAGCCTGCAAGTAATCCGGGTTCAACTTCCATAGCGCCTGCCATAAAGGGGAGGCTGCCGCCGTTGGCAATGCCTTCGGCAATAGAAAGAGCCGAGCCTGAGCTTGCTTTTGATTTGAATTCAGCCAAGAGCTTAGTGCCTACTGTCTGTTCTGCGGGCTGAGCAGGAGCCTGCTCTGCAGGTTTGTCAGCAGGTTTTTCGTCTTTAGAAGGGTTTTTCGAGGGCTTTTCGGCAGGTTTTTTATCTTCTGCTTCTTCTTTAGCTTCCTCTGTTTTATCCTCTGTTGCTTCGGGGTCGGTTTCCTCTGTGGGTTCCTGTGTTTGTGTTGACTGTTCTGTTTCGGGCTTTTTGTCATCGGCAGGCTTAGATTTGCCACAGGCAACCATGCTTACTGCCATTGCCAATACCAAAAGTAATGAGAGTAATTTTTTCATATTTATCTTTACCTTTCTGCCCACAAATTATTAAAGCGATGTCTTTTCGTGGGCGAAAAAGCATGCGTGATTTTCAAACCTTAATCGGGCGTGTCTTTTGGCACAGACACACTCCACAGTAATTATACTAAATAAACAGCAATCTGTCAACAAAAAAAGGAACGCAAAGCGTTCCTTTTAATTACTTAATTGGTTTTGTGTGCCAGATGCCCTCTGCATAGTCAGTT
>JAGBXV010000021.1 GCA_017629115.1 Clostridia bacterium
GAAAGTTTTGCCGCTTCTTCATCAAATACTTTGATGAATTCAGCACCAATGATTTTTCTTTTCTTTTCAGGCTCTGCTACGCCTGCCAATAAATCTAAAAATCTGTCTGTTGCATCGACATAGATAAGGTTAGCATCGAGCTGGTTTTTAAATACTTCGATAACCTGTTCGCTTTCGCCCTTTCTCATAAGTCCGTGATTAACATGTACGCAAACCAATTGTTTGCCTATAGCTTTAATTAAAAGTGCAGCAACTACTGATGAGTCAACACCGCCGGAAAGCGCGAGTAAAACTTTTTTGTCGCCAACCTGTGTACGGATAGCTTCAAGCTGTTCTGCGATAAAGCTATCTGCCAATGCTTTTGTGTTGATACGCTCCATTGTTTCGGGACGCTTGTTTGAATCCATGAATTTTGTCCTCCAATTTCATTAGTATATAATTTTTTATTATTCAAAAAGTGGTGTAGAGAAGTAGCGCTCTGCAGTATCGGGAAGTACCGTTACAACAGTTTTGCCTTTTCCTAATTTTTTTGCAAGCTTAATTGCCGCAGCAACATTAGTGCCGGAAGATATACCGCACATAATGCCTTCTTTTTTAGCAAGCTCTTTTGCTGTATGTATTGCTTCGTCATCTGTAACTATGCAGATGTCGTCGTAAATATCACAATTTAAAATTTCGGGAATAATACCGTCGCCAATTCCCATCTGGATATGTGTACCGATTAAACCGCCTGAAAGAATCGCGGCATCCTCAGGCTCAACAGCCCAGATAATCATATCGGGGTTTTTGGCCTTCAATGCTTCACCAATACCTGTTATTGTTCCGCCTGTACCTATACCTGAACAAAAACCGTCAATGGGGCGGTTGATGTCACGCATGATTTCAACTGCCGTACATTCACGCTGAATGGCAGGGTTAGCAGGGTTTTCAAACTGCTGTGGTACAAATACATCAGGGTTTTCCGCCTTCATCTTAAGAGCAAGGTTTAGGCATTCCTCAATACACGCGCCGATGTTTCCTGAATCGTGTACAAGGATAACCTCTGCGCCGTAGTGTTGAACTAATTTTCGTCTTTCTTCGCTTACTGAGTCGGGCATGATAATTTTTACCTTGTATCCTTTTACAGCGCCCACAAGTGCAAGACCTATGCCTTGATTTCCGCTTGTAGGTTCTACAATTATTGTGTCGGGGGTAAGTAAACCTTTAGACTCAGCATCCAATATCATATTATAGGCTGTTCGGGTTTTAATTGAACCGCCAACATTCAAGCCTTCAAACTTCACATAGATATCGGCACAATTGTCGTCTGTCAGGTAGTTAAGCTTTATAAGGGGAGTATTTCCCATTGCATCTAAAATGTTATTATAAACCATAATTATCCTCTTATACTTTTTAATACAAAATATTATATTCCAAAACGAGCATAAAATCAATAAAAAATTTTAATATTTGTAGCTTTTTTTGAAAAAATATCTTTATACTTTTTTATAAAAGATTCAAAACGCATAAAACAAAAAGAAAAAAGCATAATATTTGTGTAATTAACAATTTTGGGAGTGATTTGCGTGCAGGAATTTACTTATACAATAAAGGATAAAATCGGTATCCACGCTCGTCCTGCGGGGAATATTGTGAAAATAGCAAAAGAGGCAAAAAGCGATGTATCAATGGAGTGTCGCGGAAAAACTGCAGATTTAAAGAAAATATTTTCGCTGATGTCTTTATCAGTTAAATGCGGGGATGAAGTCAAGGTAACCGTGTCGGGTGATGACGAGGTTGAAATTTGCGAAAAAATCAAAAGGTACTTAACAGAAAACTTATAGACTGCACGGAGGATTCAAATGAAGATTTTACAAGGAACAGGCGCATCGCAGGGTGTAGCGCTGGGGCGCATTAAGATAATAAAATCAAAAAACACAAATGTAACAAAACACACAATAGAAAATGTAGCATCAGAAATAGCTCGTTTTAACAGCGCCGTGGAAAAAACAAAAGAGACACTGGGTGTCCTATATGAAAAAACAGTCCGTGAAGCCTCGGAAGCTGAAGCTGAGATTTTTTCAATTCATATAATGATGTTGGAGGACGGAAGCCTTACCGACTGCTGTGAAAGTATCATTTATGAGCAGAGCGTCAATGCGGAGTACGCTGTATCGGAAGCGGCAAAGGTAGTCTGCGCTATGCTTGTAGACACAAACGACGATTATATGATGGCAAGAACAGCAGATGTTGAAGATATAAAAAACGGCATTCTTACTTCCCTCACAGGGGAAAATGAAGATGTAATTCTTGATGAAAACACTATAATTTTTGCCCATGACCTAACACCCAGTCAAACAATAAATCTGGATAAGAGTAAAATTTTGGCATTTGTTACTGAAAAAGGGTCTAAAAATTCCCATACAGCTATACTTGCTCGGTCAATGAAAATTCCTTCGATAGTAGGTGTAACAGGCTGTATGCGAGCAGAATTTGATGGTCTTGAGTGCGGTGTTGATGCCGAGGAGGCAGCGGTTTTTATTCAGCCTGACGAAAAGACAAAAAGCAAAATATTAGTTCGTGGTGAGGTGCAAAAAAGTCGGGAGGAAAAGTTGCGTACACTCAAAGGAAAGAAAAGCATCACAAAATCAGGCAAAGAAATCAAGCTTTATGCCAATATCGGCGGTGAGGACGATTTGGATAAGGTTATTGAAAATGACGCTGAAGGTATAGGACTTTTCAGAAGTGAATTTTTATATCTTGGCCGTACTGAGCTTCCTGATGAGGAAACCCAGTTTTGTGCATATAAAAAGGTTTTAGAAAAAATGCAGGGCAAGGAAACAGTCATCAGAACAATGGATATAGGAGCAGATAAGCAGGCTGCTTGCCTTGAACTGGAGCAGGAAGAAAATCCCGCATTAGGATACAGGGCTATACGCATTTGTCTTGAGGATAATGATATTTTTAAAACACAGCTTCGGGCACTTTATCGTGCTTCGGTTTTTGGAAATCTTTCCATTATGTTTCCTATGATAACATCAAAGGATGAGGTGGAAAGGGTAATGGAGGTTGCCTCATGCGTGCGTCAGGAGTTGAAAGACGAAGGGATAAGCATAGATGAAAATGTAAGGCTTGGCATAATGATTGAAACCCCAGCAGCAGCCCTTATTTCTGATGAACTTGCGCCGTTGGTGGATTTTTTCAGCATAGGAACAAACGATTTAATACAGTACACATTGGCTGCTGATAGACAAAATGACAAAATTGGAAACATTTACAATCCCAGACATCCTGCGGTGATGAAGCTTATAAAAATGACTTGTGACAACGCACACAGAGCAGGAATATGGGTAGGCGTGTGTGGTGAACTTGCCGCAGATACTGATATTACGCAAACGCTCGTTGCCTTTGGTGTTGATGAGCTTTCGGTGTCGTCCGGATATGTTCTTGCAGTGCGGGAAAGCATAATAAACAGCAATTAGGAGGAAAAGAATGTTTGATTTTATAAAAAAACAAAAGGAAATGGCAGTATATGCCCCCATGGATGGTGAAGCTATCAAAATAGAACAAGTGCCTGATGAGGCTTTCTCAGAAAAAATTCTCGGAGACGGTGCGGCAATAATTCCTGAAAACGGAAATGTGTACAGCCCTGTTGACGGCGAAATTATAGATATTACAGACACAAAGCACGCCTTTTGTATAACAACTAACGAAGGCACGGAGGTTCTTCTTCATATTGGTATTGACACCGTAAATTTAAAAGGCGAGGGTTTTGATGTAAAGATAGTTTCAGGTGACAAGGTAAAAGCCGGCACAAAAATCGCTCAGGTAGACCTTGAACTGTTGAAAAAAAACAACATAAAAACCATAACTCCTGTGATTCTGACAGAAGCTCAAAATTATAAAATAACACAGGTTCACGAAGGGAAAGTCTCTGGTGGACGGGATGTGCTTTTTTTATACAAAAAAATATAAGGAGTGAAAAATATGAAAGAAACCGGATTTTTTTCCGTACTGCAAAGAGTAGGGCGTTCATTTATGTTTCCTATTGCGCTTTTGCCGGTTGCAGGACTTTTGCTTGGTATAGGTTCATCATTTTCAAATCAGGCGACAATTGATGCTTACAATTTAGGGTCAATATTAGGTGAGGGTACAGTTTTAAATCTTATCCTTTCCATTATGTCGGCAACAGGTAATGTAATATTTGCAAATTTGCCGCTTATATTTGCTATGGGTGTAGCTTTGGGTATGGCGAAGCAAGAAAAAGAAATTGCCACACTTTCAGCGTCTGTAGCATTTTTAGTAATGCACACCACCATTTCAACTTTATTGAATGTAACAGGAAAAATTAATTCTCTTGAGGAAGGTGCAGTTGGTAATGTACTGGGTATCCAGTCTCTTGAGATGGGTGTATTCGGCGGTATTATAGTCGGTCTTGGTGTTGCGTGGCTTCACAACAGATTTTATAAAATTGAGTTACCAACAGCGCTGTCATTCTTTGGCGGTACAAGATTCATTCCGATTATTTCAACACTTGCTTATATTTTAGTAGGTGTAATTATGTATTTTATATGGCCTTGGGTACAAACGGGTATCCACGCTTTAGGTGGTCTTGTTACAAGAAGCGGGTACGCAGGGACATGGATTTATGGTATTATTGAGCGTGCGCTTATTCCTTTTGGTCTGCACCATGTATTTTATCTTCCTTTCTGGCAAACGGGACTGGGCGGTACAATGATTATTGATGGTGTGAGAATCGCAGGTGCTCAGAATATTTTCTTTGCACAGTTAGCATCTCCGGATACCGCACGCTTCAGCGTTGATGCCTGCAGATTTATGAGCGGTAAGTTCCCCTTTATGATGTTTGGTTTACCGGGTGCCGCTCTTGCTATGTATCAGTGTGCAAGAAAAGAAAAAAGGAGAGTAGCCGGCGGTCTTTTGTTCTCGGCGGCATTGACCTCATTCTTAACAGGTATTACAGAACCTTTAGAGTTCACATTCCTGTTTGTAGCGCCCGCTTTATATATTGTTCATTGCGTACTTGCTGGTCTTTCATTTATGCTTATGCATATATTAAAAGTAGCCGTAGGTATGACATTTTCAGGCGGCTTTATCGACCTTGTGCTGTTTGGTGTGTTGCCGGGTAATGCAAAGACAAACTGGATTTATATCGTTATTGTAGGTATTGTGTATTTTGTTATTTACTACCTGCTGTTCAGCTTCTTAATAAAGAAATTCAACTTCAGAACTCCCGGTAGAGAAGATATCGGAGAAGAAACAAAGCTATACACCAAAAAAGACTACCAGGATGCAAAAAAAGCAAGCAACAGCAGCCGTGCCGAAAGTATACTGGACGGCTTTGGCGGTGCGGACAATATTTCAGACCTTGACTGTTGTGCAACACGCTTGAGAGTTACTGTCAAAGATGGTGCAAAGGTGGATGAAGGCGCATTAAAAGCCACCGGTGCATCGGGAGTAATAAGAAAAGGTAACGGCGTTCAGGTTATTTACGGTCCAAAGGTAACAGTTATAAAATCAGAGATAGAAGAGTATATAAAATCACTTGAAAAATAGGTTATGTACCTTGACAAAAAAACTGTGCAAGGGTATAATAATAACAGTAAAACATCTTAGGAGGACGAAAAATGTTAGTATCAGCAACAGAAATGTTAAAAAAAGCAAAAGCAGGCAAATATGCAGTTGGTCAGTTCAACATTAACAACCTTGAATGGGCTAAGGCGATTCTTTTGACAGCTCAGGAGTGCAACTCACCTGTAATCTTAGGTGTATCTGAGGGCGCAGGTAAATATATGTGCGGCTACACAACAGTAGTTGGCATGGTTAAGGGTATGATTGAAAACTTAGGTATAACAGTCCCTGTGGCTATTCATTTAGACCACGGTTCATACGAACACGCAAAGAAAGTTATCGAAGCCGGTTTTTCTTCTGTAATGTTCGATGGTTCTCATTATCCCATTGATGAAAATATCGAAAAAACAACGGAAATTATTGAGCTTGCACATAGTCAGGGCAAGTCAGTAGAAGCTGAAGTTGGTTCAATTGGTGGCGAAGAAGATGGCGTTGTTGGTGGCGGTGAAGTAGCCGATGTTGACGAATGTGTTAAAATTGCGAACTTAGGCGTCGATATGTTGGCTGCAGGTATTGGTAACATCCACGGTAAATATCCCGAAAACTGGGCAGGCTTACGCTTTGATGTGTTGGAAGCAATCAGCAAGGCTACAGGCGATATGCCACTTGTTCTTCACGGCGGTACAGGTATTCCTGAAGATATGATTAAAAAGGCTATTTCTTTGGGGGTATCGAAAATCAATGTTAATACAGAGTGCCAGCTTACATTCTGTGCTGCTACACGAAAATATATCGAAGAGGGCAAGGATTTGGTTGGTAAAGGCTTTGATCCCAGAAAATTACTTGCTCCCGGCTTTGAAGCAATCAAGGCGACAGTAAAAGAAAAAATGGAGCTATTCGGCTCAGTAAACAAAGCTTAATAAGATAAAAACAGATAAAAAATGAGTCCGTGTAATACGGACTCATTTTTTGTTGAAAATACTTGTATTTACCCAAATTTTGTGCTATAATCTATAAGCTATGATAAAATTTTAGATGATTGGGTGTTAAAAATGGTATTTTCCAGTATTTTATTTTTGTACTATTTCTTGCCATTCATTTTAATATTGTATTATTTATCTCCTAAAAAGCGCAAAAATGCTGTACTTTTTGTTGGTAGCTTGTTTTTCTATGCTTGGGGTGAGCCTGTATATGTGGCATTGCTTTTGCTGTCAACGGTGTTTAACTATTTTATAGGCATAGGCATCGACAAGGTGGATGATAAACCAGCTCTTCAAAAACTGACGCTTGCTTTTGGCGTTGTTGTAAACCTTGCGGTTTTGATTGTGTTTAAGTATACCAATTTCCTCATAAGTATGGTAAATACTGTACTTCCGCAGGACATACCGCTAACACGGATAACGCTTCCTATAGGTATATCTTTTTTCACATTCCAGACCATATCGTATATAGTTGATGTTTACAGGAAAAACGCGAAAGCTCAAAAGAATTACATAAATTTCGGTACATATGTAGCGCTGTTTCCACAACTTATTGCGGGTCCTATTGTAAGGTATAATTCTATTGATGAGCAATTGTCAAAACGACGCGAAACAATAGAAGGCTTTACATCAGGTATAATCTGCTTTGTTGCAGGTATGGCAAAAAAAGTTCTCATTGCCAATAACATAGGTATGCTTTGGGAATCTGTAAACAGTATGCCTGCAGGTGAAATATCTGTTCTTGCATCTTGGCTGGGAATTATTGCTTATGCACTGCAGATTTACTTTGACTTTTCGGGATATTCTGATATGGCAATAGGTCTTGGCAGAATGTTCGGATTTGAGTTCGAAAAGAACTTTGATTATCCCTATATATCCAAGTCCATAACAGAATTCTGGAGACGCTGGCATATATCTTTATCCACATGGTTTAAAGAGTATGTGTACATTCCCCTTGGCGGCAACAGAGTAGGCAAGGTAAGACTTTATTTAAACCTGCTGATCGTATGGACATTAACAGGCGTATGGCACGGAGCAGGAATTAACTTTATGGCTTGGGGAGTGTACTATGCAATCATTCTGATTGTGGAAAAAGGATTTTTGCACAAGATTCTTGACAAAATTCCCTCTATATTCAGGGTTATATATTCGTTGTTTTTAGTTTTAATCGGTTGGGTGTTCTTTGCTTCCGTTGATATGGGCAGTGCAGTAGAATATTTAAAGACCATGTTCGGTATGGGCAATGTAGCAATAATTGACTCAACATTTATGTATAACATCACATCCTATGCGGTGCTTTTGGTTGTTGCGATTGTGGCTATGCTTCCGTACCCAAGAATGTTGTGGAATAAATATCTCAGTGAAAAAAAGGCGGTTTCCTTTATAGCTGTACTTATAGCTGTAGTTTTGTGCACAGCATATATGGTTGCATCGTCTTATAATCCATTCTTATATTTCAGATTCTAATTCTATTTAAAAATGAACAGGGAGGTGTATTATATGAAGGACAAGTACATAAAAAGAAATTCTTGCAGACGCTTCAACAATGCTTGTGCGCTGTTCATTATGCTTGTTTTCGTATTCAATATGCTTAGCCCTGTGGTAAAGTACTCTATACTTGAAAACAGATACTTACAGGAGTTTCCCAAATTCACCATAAGCGGATTTTTAGATGGAAGCTATATGGAGGATGTGGAAAACTATTTAAACGACCATTTTATAGGTCGTGACAGCCTTGTAAAGCTTAAAGCAGGCGTTGAGTATGTAACAGGAAAACAGGAAAATAACGGTGTTTATGTTTGTGATGACGACTACTTGATTGAAAAACCTGCCACATATGACGAAAAAATTATAAATAACAATATAAATGCAGTAAAAACCCTCAATGACATTGGCAGATACAATGTTACTGTAGCAGTAGTACCCCCTGCTTTTGAGGTAATGCAGGAGCATCTGCCTGAATATGTGTATAATGATACTATTCCTAAACTTAATAAGCATATTGAGGAAGGTTTTTCGGGTACTGACATTAATGTTGTAAATACAACAGAAGATATGAGAAAGTATAAGGACGAATACCTTTACTATAGAACAGACCACCATACCACCAGTAACGGTGCCTTTATAATTTATAACAGCCTGTCCAAGGCACTTGGTTATACGGCGTTAAAGGGTGAAGATTTTAAAATATCCGATGTTACCCGAGAATTTATGGGAACTACTTATTCAAAGGCGTTAAAGTATGTTTCGCCTGATATTATTACTGAGTATAAGCCTTTAGAGACTGCCCGTTTTAAGGTGCGTTTCCCCTATGACGGTAAAGAGGCAGATTCTATGTATTTCCCAGAACATTTATCGGGCAAGGATAAATATTCTTATTTCTTAGACGGAAATCATGCTCTTACCGTAATCGAAAGCCCCAATAAAAACGGTAAAAGTATTGCAATTTTGCGTGACTCTTATGCTAACTGTACAGCGCCTTTTATTGCAAATCATTACGAAGAAGTACATATGATAGATTTGCGTTACTATAACGATGATATTATTGCATATCTTTCGGAAAATAATATAGAAGAGGTATTGTTTTTATATAGCTCACAAACCTTTATGACTGATGAATCAATCAGCAAAATAACAAGCTATGCAAAAAGCTCGCCTTACTGTATGCAGGAGTTTGGTCCGGTTTACAAGACAAAACCTGTAGACGAAAGCTACTTTACCGATACAGCATTTATAGGCGATTCTCTGACCGACGGATTCCGTATGCACGCAGGACTTCCTGACGCAACATTCCTGTGCGGAACGAGTATGACCATCAGTGGTTTGTCCACTCGTGAATGGCGTGACGGCATGACTATGATGGACAGAATCAAGCAAGGCGGATTTAAAAAAGTCTATATAATGCTTGGTATAAATGAAAACATTGTTTTTGAATACAAAGATACATTTATTGAAAACTATAAGCAACTGATAGATACTGTACGCCAGTACAATCCCGATGCTATAATTTATGTTCAGTCGATACTGCCTGTTACTGCATCTATGGATGCAAAGGGAAGAATAACCAATCAGGTTATAAACGCCTTTAATGAAGGACTTTCTAACATTGTTGTGGAGAAACAGGCGTATTATCTGGATATAAACAGTTCGCTGGTTAATGAAAACGGTCAGCTTCCGGAAGAAGCAGCGGTAGACGGCGTACACTTTAAAAAAGAATACTATCTTAAATGGCTTGACTATTTAAAAGTCCACACTGTAAGTGAAAAGAATGCTGAAAACGCCAAAAAATCACCTCAGAGAGTGTTCTCAAACGGTGACTACGATGTTTCAGCCATTGCAGACACAATCCTTGACAATGTGGCATTCAGGGATGAATTAAGCGCTATAAATACCAGAGTATTATTAGGTATTTACGGCATAGATGAAGAAAAAATCCAAAATGCTGCAGGATATGCCGGCGGTGGCGCTACTGCTGAGGAAATAGCGGTTTTTGAAGTAAAGGACATAAATGATGTAATGGAAGTGGAGGATATGGTCTATGCCCATATCGAAAGCCGAAAGAAAAGCTTTGAATCCTACATTCCGGAAGAAATGCCCAAACTTAAAAGACCGTATATCTATATCCACAAAAAATTGGTGATTGTATGTATAGCTGATAAGTACGGGGATGTAGAATCAAAAATAAAACAATACATTAATTAGAGGTTTTACTATGAAAGAATGTGTATTATACGACAGACGCTGTATAAACTGCGGTGAGTGCGAAATCTGTGACCTTGATAAAAATAAAAAATGCGACAACTGTGGAAAATGTATAAACTCATCCGCAGAATCTCGTGCAATACAAATAGACGATATAATTATGGAC
>JAGBXV010000022.1 GCA_017629115.1 Clostridia bacterium
CTATAATATCTGCTTCTTTTAGATATTCGACACATTCTGAACTACGAAAATCTCCGTCTCCTTTTAATTTATTTACAACTCCTTTAGTATTCAAGAGTTTCTCAATGTCTTTATCTTCTATCTCATTCGGAGAATTGCTAAATCTTTCATTTACAATCATAACATAGGCCGATTGATTATTTAATTTAATATTTTCTGAATCCCTTATTATGGAACCTTCCAATATTCTTGATCCCTTGTATGATGTACATATCAATTTTTTCAATTTCAATATATTATAATTTTTAAGAAAATACCTCGAAAACGCTGATTCATACGGATCATCACAATTACATAAAACTACTTTTCCGTAAAATTGGCTCACATAATGTGATATTTCCTCCTCAACGGTTTTGTAGTCAGTATACCATTCATCGGTATTTTCAGAATATTTAGCCTTATTCAAAATTGAATTCCCACTCATTTGAAGTGCTTCACCCTTTCCTTATTCGTGTAATAATCACTTCATTATATCAAATACACTGTCCATTTATAAGAACACTGGTGTTAATTTTATCTGTTTGTCAAAATTAAGGATCATTTCTCCACAAACTCCATGATATCATCAGCCTGGCATCCGAGAGCCTTACATATCTTACCAATTGTTTGAGTTGTAATATCCTCATTATTACGGAGTTTCATCATGGCGTGGCTTGTAAGACCTGCTGCTTCTTTCAGGTCTTTTTTCTTCATTCCTCTGTCAATCAGAAGGTGCCACAATTTATTATAAGTAACTGCCATTTGTTTCTCATCCTTTCGAACGATAAAATTTTACAATTATATATTTTATATTATAGCAAAACAGTGTCGGAAAGTCAACATTTTTGACGAATTTTCGATACCAAATTAATATTTTTAGTCACAGAAAAAGAAGCATAAAATCCGTAGATTTATATGCTTCTTTTAAAAGATTTTCCAAGACAAAATTTCACTTCGAGTTCCCAAAAAGTTCCCAAAAAACGTTTGAAAACGCCTGAAATATCAACATTTGTAGCGATTTTACTCAAACAAAAAGTTTACAAAGTTGTTTGATTTTTTACCGTTATTTACTACTATTTTCCTTTATCTTCCCCTAACTTCCTAAATGTCGAAAGAACTCGAAATCAGTCGACAGGCAACCGTCCGTGGGTTCGAATCCCACCCTGTCCGCCAAGAATAGAGAGGCATAAACAAATTGTTTATGCCTCTCTATCTATATCATAGTGCCAATCTATTATACCTCTAAATTCTTTTACATTTGTGTAGCCAAGTTCTACCAAGCTTTCTGCAGCGATTTTGCTTCTGCGGCCTGACCTGCAGTACACAAGAATTTGTTTATCTTCATCGGGCAGCATTTCCCCTGCTTTGTTTCCTTTTTCATTGATGTTGGTACCATTATTTCCGCAAGCGGAAAGCAGTATGCATAACAAAATAACACCCAACAGTTTTTTCATAAAATTCACCCCTTAAGTTCAAACAGCCCGTGTGTATTGCAGTAATAGTGCATTCTCCCTCCTGATTTATGTTGTGACTTGGGTGGTTTAGAAAAAAATCTATAACATCAGAGCATATCCTTGTGCAGTACCCCTGATGCTGTTACTTTTTTTCTTTTTTGATAAATACATTTACGAGCATTGCCGAGAAAACGCCAATAAGTGTCTGGATAACACGCATTATCGCATAAAGGTAAATATCTTCTTCGTTGTGAGAAACCATACAGATAATTGTTATAATTGCCGCAATTCCGCAAAAATTTTGGCATTTTGTATTTTCGGCAATAACAAGAGAAGTAAGTGTCGCCAGTAAAACAAACAAAAAATCTACTAAAATGCGCCACATTTCCCCATCTGTTTTGGATGTTATGAAAAGTGATAAGGTTATAAAAGCAAGCCCCACAACAAGTCCTATAAAGGTTGCTTTTATTCGTAATTTTCCGAATTTTTTTGTTTTCTCTGGTGTCTCACGAATCTCTATTACCGAATAAATATACGCAAAAACAGGATGGACTTCCAACATCGGAAGAAAAATGCGTATCAACTGCCATATTACAAATGTAACTGCTAAGGCAATAAGACTTTTTACCTTACGCATACCAACATGAAGTTTCACAAAATCACCCTCTCATTTTTTCACAACATTTAACACGCTCTGGTTAAAAACCACCAAACAATTTCTGCCCAAATTATATCACACAGCATATAGTTTTGCAACACACAAAAAGCGTGATGAATTTACTTCATCACGCTTGGTATCCATAAGTGCCTGTAATAGGGTCTTGGAATATGGGAATTTGAGGTGTTGCAAATGTAAATACCACAAACAGTATAGCCACTGCAATCAGCACAGCAATTGCCCCTGCGGGGGATTTACAGCTCAAGTTACCTTTTTTCAAAATCAGGGTTTCTGCCAAATATCCAATTGCTACCGAAACTACGAATATAGCTATATTTACCCAATCGGGTGTAGTTCCTAACACTCCATTGATTGTGTAATACAAAACGGGAATCAAAACTGTCCCCAAAACTATACCAATTAGCTTTGTACACCAAAAGCTTTCATAGTCCTTGCCTATATACCCGCTCTCAACAAAGGCAAACACAAGCATGGGAAAAAACAAAAGCTTCATATGCTCCCATATTGATTCATTTACCGCCGAAAAAGGTGCGACTATTACACTTTTATTTGTCCAGTCAAAAAGGAAGTGCAAAATCACACCTGCTACCACCGTAAAGATAAATCCGCCAATTTGCCAGCCTTTTAACAACTTTTTCATATATACCTCCGCTTAAAACTTTATAGTTAATTATATTGCGAAGGCAAATACTTTTATACCGCTATTACCTTATTTTTACTTCTTTCAACTTGTTCCTGCGCTCTTTATAATCAGGACAAACATTTGAAAGTTCTTCATAAAATCTCGTTGAATGGTTTGCCTGCAGGAAATGCACAAACTCGTGAAACACCACATACTCAATACATTCTAAGGGCGCAAACATAAGATTTTTGTTAAATGTCAGCACGCCTTTCGTGGGATGACAACTCCCCCAGCGGGAGACCATTTTGCGAAATTTTATTTGGGGATATGCTACTCCCCGTTTTTCAAAATAGGGATATACCTTTTGGCATAATTCTGTCACGAGTTTTACCAATTCTTTTTCAGTATAATACTGTTCACTTTTGCACATTTCATACCTTTTGAATGCTTTTTCAATCAAATCAGCCTTTGACAAAACAAATCGGTCAACAGTAGATTTTTTAACCCATCTGTTTGCAGAAACGCATATTTTCCCATCAGGGTATATACGCAGATTTATATTCTTCACCTTTTTAATCTGCAAATCATATTCAATTGTCTTTTCGCCTGCTTTAACTGTCCTTGTCATTTTTTCGTCCTACCTTAATTCCGTAAACAATACATAAAACTGCATACGGAATCAAAAGAAACAGCCAAATAACAGAATACAAAGGCGGTAAAAACAGCGTCACTACCGCAAGTAAACCCATTATCACCATAAGATTTCCTATAAAGCGGTTTATTCTGCGTGCTTTGTGTGCTTCTACATCATAATTTTTAATATAGTCAAATTTCGGCATATAGTTGCCCATAATAAGAAAAATAGCCGCCACAATAATCATTGCAACGCGTCTTATGTCTATTGCCATACCCATACCGTAAAATAATGTGACCGTCTGCAATACAATAGCCATTATGGGAATAATCCACTTTACAACGGTTGTAAACTTCTTGCGCTCTCCGTGTTGTTTTATATTTATATCGGTTATAACACAGCAAATAATCTGCAAAGCTGCCATCATAGCAGGCAGTCCGAAAACTACAAAGCCCTTATGAGCAAAATTATCAGGTTGGTTGTTCATATTAAAATGTATCGCCATAGTTTCGGGAAGTTTGTCCCAGAGTGCCACTCCCAAAAGAATTGGTAAAAGACACACTAAACAAGTTATAATCAATGTTTTCCATTTTACAAATTTCATTATTTGTTACCTCCTAACATATAAATCCAAGTAAGCAATTCTTCAAATACTGATGTGTTCAAATCATAGTATATGAAGTTCTTATACTTTTCCTCTACAATTAAATCTGCCGATTTCAGCTTTGACAGATGATAGGAAACCGTAGCCCCTGTTAAGTTAAATTGTTCGGCTATCTCACCTGCCGATTTTCTGCCGCCCTTTAGCATCTGCAAAATATCACGCCTTACAGGGTCTGATATTGCCTTTAATGTTTCGTTTATTGCCATATATTTCACCTCTATTTAGAAAAGTTTCTAAATAGATTGTACACTATTTCTGTTCGTTTGTCAATGCCTATTTAGAAAAAATTCTAAATAGGCATTGACAAACGATTTATGGCGCTGTTTATATCGTTAAGAGTGTTTGACTTCTTTAATGCCTTGGTAACTTTCTTTTCATCGGGAAAATTCTTCATAATATAAAGCCAAATTTCTTTGAGTCTGTGTACAGTATAATGTTCACACCCTAAAACATCAAGGTATCTTTCCTCTAATATATGCGAAAACTCCAAAAACTCTTCCGTTTTTATTTTATCGCCACTCCTGATTTCTCTGAAAATAGCAGGATTTTGTATTGCTCCTCTGCCTATCATAACAGAATTTAAATCAGGATAACGCTCACAAATTTTATTAAAATCTTCCGCAGTTACCACATCTCCGTTATAACAGAGTTTATGCACCGAGTTTTTATAAGCATAGTCAAAGCTGTCCATATTTGGTACTCCGCTGTACAGTTCCTCGCGAACTCTGGGGTGTACTATAAGCTCTGTTGCAGGGTACTTGTTGTAAATATTTATAAGCTCGTAAAATTCTTCGTGAGAATAAAAACCCGTGCGTGTTTTTAAAGAAATTTTTATATCTGCGTGGGAAAAAATATAATCAAGCAGTTTGTCAAGAAATTCGGTGTCTCTTAATGCTCCAGAACCTCGCTTTTTCTTTACAACCGTCCCTGAAGGGCAACCTAGGTTAATATTTACTTCGTCATAGCCCAAAGCCTTAACTTTTTTGGCAAGTTCGCAAAAGGCTTCACCGCTTGAACAAAGCACCTGAGGAATTACTTTTACATCGTTGTTTTCAGGAAGTATGTCCTTTAAAGTTTTCATACTAATGCGCTCATTTTCCGTAGGGACAATAAACGGCGCAAAGTAAGTGTCAACGCCTGAAAAGTTCGCTGCGTGTGCATTCCTGTATGTATATGTGGTTATGCCCTCTAAGGGCGCAAAGTACACTTTCATACCTGCTCCTTGTAAAATACTTCTATAAGTTTTAGACCGCAGGCAGGAAGTGTTACTCCTGCGCCTGCTCGAATTTTGGCGCTAAATATATTTATTATATCATTTGCGCTAATTTTTCCTTTGGCTGCATCAAAAATCGTTCCGGCTATTATACGAACCATATTATACAAAAAACCGTCAGCATTGATTTTAATTTTTATCAGTCCGTCTGATTCTTCAATGTCTATAAAGTTTATAGTACGAACTGTAGATTTTTTTGTTTTACCAACTGAAGAAAAACCCAAAAAATCGTGAGTGCCCAAAAATACCTGCGATACTTCTTTCATTTTTTCAACATCGGGGCAACCATCTTCAACAAAGTATACATACTTCCTTGTAAAAACATCGGGCTTTTTCGTTGCTATGGTGTACTCGTATGTTTTAGACACAGCGTTCAACCTACTATGAAAGCGTTCGGGCACTTCTTTAATGCTTGTAACCAAAATATCCCTCGGAAGATAGTGATTCAAGTACTCCTTTATTTCTTCGGGAGTTTTATTGGTATTGCACTTAAAGTTTGCAACTTGCGCCTCCGCATGCACCCCTGCGTCTGTCCTGCCCGATGCAAAAATCTCCACATTATGGGTACACATCTTTGATAACACCGATTCGAACTTTTCCTGAATGGTGTTTTTTGTGTTTTTTTGCCGTTGCCAGCCATTATACTTTGTACCGTCATATTGTATGCTTATTTTGTAGTTTTTCATAAATATCACTCCGTTACCGCTTTAGTATAGCATAAATTATTTGTAATTGCAATAAACTGTGTTTTGTGATACAATCAATCTATATATTAGGAGGAATAATTTATGGAATTTACAAAGTTAATTAAAGAAAGATATTCGGTAAGAAGCTTCTTGCCCGAGCATTTGAAAAAAGAAGATATCGAAAAGATTTTATCAGCAGCTCATCTTGCCCCCACAGGTTGCAATTTTCAGCCTCAGAGAATTTTGGTACTAAACACCGACGAGTCTGTAAAAAAACTCAAAGACTGCACCAAGTGTCACTTTGACGCTCCCTGTGCTATGCTTGTCTGCTACAACAAGGACGAAAGCTGGGCAAGAAAATACGACGGAGCGTTGTCTGCACCCGTTGACGCAGCAATAGTTACAACGCATATGATGTTAGCGGCTCACAATATTGGCGTGGGCACTTGCTGGGTTATGCACTTTGACCCTGAGGCTATGAAAAATACCTACAACATCCCAACAAATTACGAACCCGTAGCCCTTTTGGTTATGGGGTACCCATCACCTGACGCTGAGGCACATACTTTCCACAGCACATTCCGACCAATAGAAGAGACAGTTTCATACGAAACATTCTAAGCATAAAAAACGAGGCGTTTCCGCCTCGTTTTTATTCTTCTTCGCTACCACAGGAGCAGTTACTTTTGTGGTCATGTCCACATGAGCAACCGTCGGGACAACCTATACATTTATTACCGCTTTTCTTTGCTTTATACACATAGAAAGCCGCAAGTCCTACAATTATAATAATCGCTGCAATTAAAGCTATATTTTCCATAATATCACCTTACCTACTGATTGATTTTTCTTTATCTACAGTTATGTTTTTATCAGGTTTTATACACAAGTACGCAATTATGCCAATAAATACAAGCACCCCAATACCTCCACCGATTGCCGCACCTACGCTAAGCACCTCAGGTGCAGTGATAAGCGTACCGATTGTGTACACAAGATAACCTACAGTATAGCCAACTCCAAGCTGCAAACCGATACCGCCCCAGAGCCACTTTGCACTTTTCATTTCAGCGTTCATAGCACCGATTGCCGCAAAACAAGGGGGTGTAAATAGATTAAGCATCAAAAAGGCAAGAGATGCAACAACAGTCAGCTCAGGAGTTGCCAAGGGAAGCTCCTTTGTCACATCTGTCAAAGCATAGCACACAGCAATAGTAGCAACCACATTTTCCTTTGCTATAAAGCCTGTAACAGTTGCCGCCGCAAGCTGCCAAGCATGAAAGCCGATAACAGGCACAAGCAAGTACGCAAAAGGCTGTGCAACAGATGCAAGTATTGAGTTGTTTGCATCAGCAGGCGCAAAATTCCAGCCAAAGGACTGCATAATCTGCACCACAGTGTTACACAAAAGGATAATTGTAGCCGCTTTTACTATGTACGCCCAGCCGCGTGAGCACATAGATTTTACCGCCCTCCAGAAGTTTGGTATTTTATACTCGGGCAATTCTATTATAAAGTATGATTTTTTTCTGCTGTTGCCAGTAATTCTATTTATCAACAACGCGCCAACGAAAATAATTACAATACCTGCAAAATACATCAAAGGTCCTACCCAAGAAGCATCAGCAAAAAACGCACCTGCAAAAAGGGCAATAACAGGAAGCTTTGCACCGCAAGGCATAAAGGGAGCAAGCATTGCCGTTGCTCTACGCTCACGCTCATTTTTGATTGTGCGGCAAGCCATAACACCAGGCACGGCGCAACCTGTACCTACAACAAAAGGAATTACAGATTTTCCCGAAAGGCCTACCTTTTTAAATATAGGGTCTAACACAACCGTTGCGCGCGCCATATAACCGCAATCCTCCAGTAACGCAATTAAAAAGTACATTACCATAACAAGGGGTAAAAATCCGATAACCGCAATAGCGCCGCCTATAACTCCATCTACCAAAAGGGCTGATAAAAGGGGATTTGCATTTTCAAAAAACTTTGCTACCCACGCCTGTCCCTGCTCTAAAAGAGCCGTTAACCAATCGGCAATCCACACACCGGGACCTGCCTGAGAAACCCAAAACACCAGATACATTACAACCGCAAATATGGGAATACCAACCCACTTATTTGTCAAAATATCATCTATTTTATCCTGAGCGTTTTTGTCTTTTGTAAGAATTTTTCGTGATTCAACTACTGATACCACTTTGTTTACAAATGTAAATCTGCGCCTGTCAGCTGCCATTACCGCCTGTTTGTTTGTAAGGTCAACCACACCCTGATTGTATGGCGAAACCTGACATTTGCCTATAACAGAAAGCGCTGCTTCTACAACTTCCTTCATACCCTCTGCCGATGTAGAAACTGTTTCCACAACGGGACAATCTAAAAGTTTTGATAAATCCTTTGCGTTAATATCAGTATGCTTTTTTTCGTTTATATCTGTTTTATTAAGCGCCACAACAACAGGGATTGAAAGCTCTAAAAGCTGTGTGGTAAAAAACAAACTTCTGCTCAAATTTGTAGCATCTACGATATTTATAATAACATCGGGTTTTTCATTCTTAACATATTCACTTGTGATGCTTTCTTCCGATGTAAAGGGCGACATAGAATACGCACCGGGCAAATCAACTGCTGTAATATCTTTGCCGTTGCTGTACGATTTTTTTATGTGACCTTCCTTTTTTTCAACGGTAACGCCTGCCCAGTTTCCCACTTTTTCATTTTTGCCGGTCAAACTGTTGAACATCGTGGTTTTACCACTGTTAGGGTTCCCTGCCAATGCAATTTTCATTGTATTCCTCCGTCTGTTAGTTTTATCTAACTCTCTTTCAAAAAAATGTTTATATCAAAATGGCCTCTGCCAACTGGTTATCAATACTGTATCTGGAATCCTTGACAGAAATCACACAACCGCCACGCTTTTTCGATACAACCGTAACAGGTTCGCCGCTATAGCACCCCAAAGAAAACAAAAAAGCGTCTAATTCCTCATCATCTGTTTCTATTCTTTTAACAATATATTCAATTCCCTCTTTTGCTTCTTTTAAATTCATTTATATCACCTGATTCGACCATTTTTAACCTGATTAGACAAGACTAACCAAAACGCAATAAAAAAATTAGTCTCAACTAACTCTGTATAATTTTACCACGGGAAACTGGGTTTGTCAATAGTTTTTTTACATATTCAAGATGTTCAAATCTGACAAAACCCTATCCAAGCAGAACATCTGACACCAGCATTACGCAAAAGCCCACCAAAAGCGCATAAGTTGCTCCACGCTGTGAGCCGTGCGTGTGGGTTTCAGGTATCATTTCATCGCTTACTACATAGAGCATTGTGCCACCTGCAAAAGCAAGGGCAAAAGGCAACACTGCCTGAGACACGCTTACTGCAAAGTAACCAAGCAATGTTCCTACTACCTCTACTAACCCAGTTGCTGCCGCTATTAAAAATGTGCGACCCGTCTTTACGCCTGACGCCAGCATTGGACCAATAATTACCATACCCTCAGGAATGTTTTGAAGTGCGATACCGCCTGCAATTAAAAGTGCTTCGCCCTCATTTCCTGAGCCAAAACCAACACCTGCTGCAATGCCCTCGGGCAAATTGTGGATAGCAATCGCCATAACAAACAAAAGCACGCTGTTTATATTTTTATTCTGATGAGCTTCTGGCTCAACCCCTGCCATCTTATGCAGATGAGGAACTAATTTATCCAGAATATTAAGACACAGCGCCCCTGCAAAAATACCTGTAACCGTAATCAACAGCGCATACTTTCCACCGTAATCAATTGAGGGAACAATTAAACCTAAAACCGCCGCAGAAAGCATAACACCTGCCGAAAAGGACAAAACAACATCGCTGAACTTATGTGAAATATTTTTAAACACAAACCCTAAAATGGCACCAAACAATGTTGCTCCGCCAACACCTATTGCAGTAATTAAAACCATTGTCATAGTATCAACCTCTCAAATCTACATGATTAATCTTTTAGTAAAATTTTTCTATTTTATCTCAATTTGGCACATTTTCATTGCGCCAAGAGCGTTAGCGTGGCTTTCGGGAGTTACACCTGCACAGCAGGACTCCACTACTGATATTTTTACCTCGGGGAGGTTTGCTTTAATGAGCATAGCATTTGAAATTACGCAAATATCAGTACAAAGACCAATTAAAGTCACACTTTCGGCATCTTCTTGTGATGCAAGAAACTCTGCTAGCTCAACACTTCCGAATGTAGGTTTATCAAAAACCTTTTTGCCCTCGGCTAACGGTTTTAACTCCTTAGCTATCTGCCATCCGTCAGTTTCTTTAATACAATGGGGAACAGGCAGGTTTTTGCCCTCTTGGGTATTCATATAATCTTCGGTGTGCGTATCTCTTGTGAATATAACTTCGCCGTCAAAATTTTTGATGTACTCTGCTACATTGGGTAAAACCTTAACTGCCTCGGTTGTTCCGAGCGCTCCGTCAATAAAGTCCTTCTGCATATCAATAACTACTAAATAATTCATATTTCCTCCTTCAAATAAAAGGCATCTGAAATATGCGCAAAAATTTATAAGGGACGGCATATTTCAGATGCTGACAGTAATACACTATATTAATTTTTAGACGGTTGAGCGTTGTTCTTTTGCTGATTTTGAACATATTGACGCGCCGCCTCTAAACGCTTTTTTAATTCTTCAGTTTCTTCTAATAGCTCTGCTGACTTTGCTTCTGCCTTTTTTAAGTCGTCCGCCATATTAAGTGCAACCAGTAATGCTGCCATGGATGTACTTAATTTACAGTTCTTTATTTTAATATCAGTAAGCTTTTTATTCACAATATCTGAAATTTCAAGCATATATTCGCGGCTTTCTTCGGATACGATGGTGTATTCCCTGCCGTCTAACTTAACGGTTAACTTGTTAGCCATACGGACACTCCTTAAAAAAATTACGCCAACTCTGCGTTTACTATTTCATTCATGATGTTTTCGATTTCGCTTTGCTTTGACTCTTTAGCCATAACGAGTTCTGAAACCATAATCTGCTTTGCGCTGTTTAACATTTTGCGCTCGCCGGTAGAAAGCCCGCGGGTTTTGTCACGGAACATAAGACTTTTAACTACCTGGGCTACCTCGTAGATATTGCCACTTTTGATTTTGGCAGAATTTTCCCTACAACGCTTGTTCCAGTTAGCATCCATTTCCGTTGAGCATTCCCTAAAGCTTGCGATTACCTTATCGGCTTCGTCACGGTCGATAACATCCCTGATGCCAATTTCTCTGGCATTTGCTACGGGTATCATAACTTTCATGTCGCCTATGGGCATTCTCATAATATAGTATTCTTGTTTTTCGCCCATGATTTCACGGTCTTCAATAGACTCAATAACGCCTGCACCGTGCACGGGGTATACGATATGGTCACCTATATTATAATTCATTCAACAACCTCCTGCAAGGCCCCGCCCTGCTGGTAAATATAATATCCCTTACTTATATTTTAGCGCAACAAACAAAAAAAGTCAAGGAAAAATTAAGTCAAAAACCTTTACACTTTTGTTACAAATATTGAAACTTTTAGCCTTTCGTGATATACTTTTTCTGATATATTTATGGAGGAAGTTATGATTAAATTTCAACCCTTGCTTTCAAGTTCTTCGGGAAACTCAGTTTTCATTACCGACGACACAACTCATATATTGATAGATTGCGGTGCAAAGATACGCTACATAGAAAAATGCCTCGCAAGACTGGGTGTTACGCCCGATGCTCTTTCGGGAGTTTTTATTACCCACGCCCACTCCGACCATGTGGCATCGGCAGGCACACTTGCCAAAAAGTACAACATCCCCATATTTGCAACGGAGGAAACCTTTTCCCTTTCGGGAAGATACCTTTCATCCATAAGCCGCAAGTCAGCCCGTTTAATTGCCGCAGGCGATGATATTATTATTGGTAATTTGGTTGTACACGCCTACTCTATACCCCATGATATTTCGGGGGCTGTAGGCTATACCGTCCGCGATTCGGAAAGTAAATTCGGTATTGCAACAGACTCAGGTCACATAAGCGACGAAATTTTAGAAAATCTTACAGGGTGCGAAAGCGTAATTGTTGAGTCAAACCACGATGTGGATATGCTGATGCACGGACCTTACCCTTACCCTTTAAAAAAGCGTATATTAGGCGATACGGGACACTTGTCAAATGTACTTTGCGGCGACTTGTGCGTACAATTGGCGCAAAACGGCACAAAGTCATTCTGGCTGGGGCACTTGTCCGAAAAAAACAACCTCCCCGAAGTCGCCTACCGCACTGTGCATAAGATTTTGTGCGATAACGGCTTTAATGTCGGCACAGACATTGCCCTAAATGTAATACCTAAAATGTGGATTGAGGAAAAAGTATGAACATAAACATAGTTGCCGTTGGCAAAATAAGAGAAAAATATCTAAAAGACGCAATAGACGAATATTCAAAAAGACTCTCCCGCTTTTGCAAGCTTAAAATCACAGAAGTCCCCGATGAATCAATGTCTGACAGACCTTCAGACTCAGAAAAAGCCCAGATATTAAAAAAAGAAGCAGAAAAGATAAACTCAGCCATAGGCGGGACAGATGTTTTGGTTACGCTTTGCGTTGAAGGAAAACAACTACCGAGCGAAAAATTTGCTCACTTTTTTGCAGAAGAAACCCTAAAGGGCGCAAGCTCTTTTACCTTTGTAATAGGCGGAAGCTTAGGGCTTTCTGATGAAATAAAGGCAAAAAGCAAACTGCGTCTTTCATTTTCTGAAATGACTTTCCCCCACCAGCTTATGAGAGTAATTCTTTTAGAGCAGGTGTACAGAGCATTTAAAATAAACGCCAACGAAAATTATCATAAATAACAAAAAACTATTGACAAAACTATAAAAGAAGAATAAAATATAAGAAACTGTTGAGGCAGAAAAAAGGCAGACAAAACTTTAAAGAGCGAGCGGATTATGGTGTGAGTTCCGCAAAAGTTCCTGCGTAATATGGACTGCTGAGGGCGGCGTCAAATGCGCCGACGCAAGACCTGCGTTACTGGTCAGGAGTATGATGGTACTTCTAAAAGTGCACGATTTTCGTGAAATCAAGGTGGCACCGCGGATAAGTTTATTCGTCCTTGACAGTTATTCTGTCGGGGACTTTTTTTGTTTTATTCCCGACAAAAATTGGAGGAAATTATTATGAAATTAGGAAATGTGGATTTTGAAACATATTTTAACAACTATCCCGATAAAAACGGTTACTTCGGCAAATACGGCGGCGTTTATATTGATGACAAACTAAAAGCCGCTATGGCAGAAATCACGGAAGCGTACTTCTCAATTTGCCAGTCAAGAAAGTTTATAGCAGAATTAAGAAGAATAAGAAAAGAATTTCAGGGAAGACCCACACCAGTTACTCATTTAGAAAGACTTTCAGACTACTTGGGCGGCAAGGTACAGCTTTACGCTAAGCGCGAGGACTTAAACCACTCAGGCGCACACAAGTTAAACCACTGTATGGGTGAAGCTTTGCTTGCAAAATATATGGGCAAGAAAAAGGTTATAGCCGAAACTGGAGCAGGTCAGCACGGTGTGGCACTCGCTACTGCTGCAGCCTACTTCGGTCTTGAATGTGACATCTATATGGGTTCTGTTGATATTAAAAAGCAGGCTCCCAATGTGGCAAGAATGAAGATTTTGGGTGCTAATGTTGTAGAAGTAACACACGGCTTACAGACATTAAAGGAAGCAGTTGACGCGGCATTCGATGCGTACAGCAAAGAATATAAAGACTCAATCTACTGCATAGGTTCAGTTTTAGGCCCTCACCCCTTCCCCATGATGGTAAGAGATTTCCAGAGCGTTGTGGGTATTGAGGCAAGAGAGCAGTTTGTTGATATGACAGGACATTTGCCTAATGCTATTGTTGCCTGTGTCGGCGGTGGCTCTAATGCAGCAGGTCTTTTTGCAGGATTCCTAAATGACCCTGTTGACATTTACGGTATTGAGCCTTTAGGCCGCGGTCCTAAAATGGGCGACCATGCCGCAAGCTTAAAGTATGGCACAGAGGGTATTATGCACGGCTTTAATAGCATAATGTTAAAAGATGAAAACGGCGAGCCTGCACCTGTTTACTCTGTTGCGAGCGGTCTTGACTACCCATCAAGCGGTCCTGAGCATGCATTCTTACAGGAAATCGGCAGAGTTAAGTATGATGTAATTGACGACGAGGAAACAATCGACGCATTCTATAAGTTGGCCCGTATGGAGGGCATAATCCCCGCAATTGAAAGCTCTCACGCTGTTGCTTATGGTATGAAGCTTGCTAAAACTATGGACCACGGCTCAATCTTAATTAACCTTTCAGGTCGTGGCGACAAGGATATGGATTATATTATTGAGAATTACGGAATAAGATAAAAAAGTGCTATTGCATACAATTGCAGATTTTTATGATATATATTTATATTGAAAAAACAAAAATTTGTGTTGACAACTGTAAAGCATTTTGATAAAATGTGAATAGAAAAAGAGATAGGAAGTCAACAGACGGTTGACCCTATGTATGATTAAAGAAATAACCTCTACATTTGGTCGTGTGGGCGGTTATTTCTTTTTGCTAAACATTTTATAGCAAAGACCAACGATTCCAACAATTAGGGTTGTAAACAAAAACAAGCCTTCATAAGTAACCATGGCATTCCCCCTTTCCGAGGGAAAAAGAAACGAAAACCCTCTATTAATAAAGGGTTAACCGCCTATCGTCTATAAGGATGGTTAAAATTCAACGAGACTTACTATCTCGTTGGCTATTATATCATCATTGTCAAATATTGTCAACACAAAATACGCTACCAGATGGTAGCGTATTTTGTATAAAGGCAGAAACGATCGAAATCGTTTCTGCCCCTTTTATTTATAATTTACTTACCAAATCCGCTATCGCTCC
>JAGBXV010000023.1 GCA_017629115.1 Clostridia bacterium
CAGAGTCCTACGATGTTATTGTTGTAGGTGCAGGTCACGCAGGCGTTGAGGCGGCACTAGCGAGTGCGCGTCTTGGAGTTAAGACTGCGGTTTTTGCCTTGAATCTTGATACAGTTGCCAATATGCCCTGTAACCCCTCTATAGGCGGTACTGCAAAGGGACATTTGGTTCGCGAAATAGATGCTTTAGGCGGCGAAATGGGTAAGGCTGCGGACAAAACATTCCTACAGTCCCGTATGCTCAACCGCGGCAAAGGTCCTGCGGTTCATTCGCTTCGTGTGCAATCAGACAGGCGTGCATATCAGGCAGTAATGAAGCACACTATTGAGCTTTGTGAAAACCTTGATTTAAAACAGGCAGAAATCACACATATTGAAATAAATAACGGCAAAGTGGAAGGCGTAGTTACGGCTGTGGGTGCTTATTACCCTGCAAAGTGCGTAATCATTGCCAGCGGTACTTACTTAAAGGGTAAAATAATTATCGGCGACCACTCCTACGGCGGCGGTCCTGATGGCTGTCAGCCGGCAAATGAGCTCTCTGCTTCTCTTCAGGCAGCAGGGGTATCTATTATGCGTTTTAAAACGGGTACACCCGCCAGAGTAAACAGAAGTACCATTGACTTTTCAAAAATGGAAGTTCAGGAGGGTGATGACCCTATAGTTCCTATGTCCTTTGAAACAAAGGACCCCGGTGTGAACACTGAGGTTTGTCACCTGACCTATACAAATGCCGAAACTCACAAGGTCATTATGGACAATCTCCACCGTTCACCCCTGTATAGCGGAAAAATCGAGGGTATAGGCCCAAGATACTGCCCTTCAATTGAGGACAAAATCGTTAGATTTAAAGATAAAGAACGCCACCAGCTCTTTATTGAGCCTATGGGTGCAAATACCGAAGAAATGTATGTTCAGGGTATGTCATCAAGTTTGCCTGAGGATGTACAGATTAAAATGCTTCGTACAATAAAGGGTTTAGAAAATGTAAAAATGATGCGTACAGCTTATGCTATCGAGTACGATTGCTGTGACCCTACTCAGCTTGATGCAAGTCTTGAGTTTAAACAAATATCAGGACTTTTTGGCGCCGGTCAGTTTAACGGCTCATCAGGTTATGAAGAAGCGGCGGCACAGGGATTGATTGCAGGCATAAACGCCGCAAGAAAGGTTGCACAAAAATCTCCTGTGATTTTAGACCGTTCATCAAGCTACATAGGTACGCTTATTGATGACCTTGTTACAAAAGGAACTCAGGAGCCTTACCGTATGATGACATCAAGGTCTGAGTACAGACTCCTGCTCCGTCAGGATAATGCAGACTTTCGTATGACTCCTTTGGGTTATGAAATTGGTTTAATCAGTATTGAGCGATACCAAGAATTCTGCAAAAAATGGCAGGCAATAGAGGCAGAGGTTGAAAGAATAGAGGGAATTGTTCTTCCGCCCTCTGAAAAGGTTTTAAAATATTTAGAAGAACACAACTCAACACCCATTTCAACAGGTGCAAGATTTTGTGACCTTTTGCGCAGACCTGAGCTTGATTATGTGAGCTTAATGGAGCTTGTGGGTGATGAGATTACACTTGATAACCAATCGGCTGAAGAAGTTGAGATTTTAGTTAAATACAGCGGTTATATTGAGCGCCAGCAAAAACAGGTAGAACAGTTTAAAAAGCTGGAAGCTAAAAAACTTCCCAAGGATATAAATTATGATGAAATTTCAGGTCTTAGACTTGAGGCAAGGCAAAAGCTTAATAAGCTAAAGCCTCTTTCTATCGGTCAGGCAAGCAGAATTTCGGGCGTGAGCCCTGCTGACATATCGGTGCTTTTGGTTTACATCGAGCAGTCGGCAAGAAAGGAATAACTTATGATTAAAAGTATGACAGGCTACGGAAGATTCGAGCATGTTGACGAAAACAGAAAAATAGTTATAGATTTGCGTTCTGTGAACCACAGATATTCAGACATTTCAGTTAAAGTTCCCAGAGCCTACGGTTACTTAGAGGACAAAATTAAAGAGTATGTGGCATCGCAAATTTCAAGAGGTAAGGTTGAGGTATTTTTATATATAGAAAACTACACTTCAAACGATAAGGTAGTAACTGTTGACCATGTGTTGGCCCAAAACTACTACAATGTGTTAAAGGAATTAAAGGAAACCTACACATTAAGAAACGATATTAGTCTTTCTGACCTTTCAAGATTTACCGACATCTTTGTAACCCGTCAGCAGGACGAGGACAAGGACAAAGCTTGGGAAATGGTACTTTCGTGTCTTGCTCCTGCAGTAGAGGATTTTGTTGCAATGCGTGAGCGCGAGGGTGAAAGACTAAAGCAGAATTTGTTAGAGCGTGCAGATGCAATAAAGGCACTTGTAGCAAAAATTAGCCAGCGTTCACCTGAAATCGTTAAAGAATACGAAGAAAGACTCAGGGCGCGCATTAACGAGCTTTTGGGTAATTTTTCTGCTGATGAGGGAAGAATATTAACAGAGGTCGGCGTTATGGCAGACAAGGTTTGCATTGACGAAGAACTTGTGAGATTAAACTCTCATTTTGTAGAGCTTGAAAAGATTTTGGCGATGAACGAGCCAGTAGGCAGAAAGCTTGACTTTTTAGTTCAGGAAATCAACCGCGAAACAAACACCATAGGCTCTAAAGCCAATGACTTTGGTCTTTCAATGTATGTGGTAGAAATAAAATCTGAAATTGAAAAATTAAGAGAACAAATCCAGAACATCGAATAGGAGATAGGGTTATGAAGTTAATTAACATCGGTTTTGGTAATGTTATTTCGGCAAAAAGATTAGTAGCCATTGTTTCACCTGATTCTGCCCCCATCAAGCGTATGGTGCAGGACGCCCGTGACCGTGGCATTTTGATTGACGCATCCTACGGCAGAAGAACAAGAGCTGTAATCATTATGGACAGCGACCACATTATTCTTTCTGCGGTACAACCCTCAACCGTTGCACACAGACTTGATGAAAATGCAGAGATTGTTGACTTGGGAGGCGAGGATGATGAATAAAAGACGAGGTCTTTTAGTTGTGTTCTCGGGTCCTTCGGGTTCAGGCAAGGGAACTGTTTTAAAGGAAGCTATGAAAAAGTGTGAGAATTTACAGCTTTCAGTTTCCGTTACAACCCGTGCACCCCGTGAGGGTGAGGTTGACGGAGTGGATTATATTTTCTACTCCCAGGAGCAGTTTAAGGAGTTGGTTTCACAAAACGGCTTTTTGGAGTGGGCGTGCTTTTGCGAAAATTACTACGGCACACCACGAGCGAGAATTGAGGCTTTGCTTTCAGAGGGCAAGGATGTAGTGCTTGAGATTGAGGTTCAGGGCGCTATGAAAATCCGTGAGAAATGTCCTGATGCGGTTTTGATATTTAATCTTCCCCCGTCTATGGAGGAACTCAAAAATCGCCTCGAGGGCAGAAATACAGATGCCCCTGAGGTTATAGCCAAGCGTCTTGAGACAGCCGTGTGGGAAATATCTCAGGCGAAAAAATATGACTATGTTTTGGTCAATGACACAGTCGACAATGCAGCAAATACACTCCTTGCCGTAATTGAGGGTGAAAAATGTAATATTAATAGAAATGAAAAGCTGCTTGCAGAATATAAATAAGAAAATAATTTTTGAAAGGATTGATATATTATGATGCTTTATCCGTCAATAGTAAATCTTTTAGATAAGGCGGGAAGTAAGTACAGTCTTGTTATTGCAACATCGAAGCGAGCAAGAGAAATTTGTGAAAATGCAGAGGATGCAGGTGAGTCAATCGACGGCGCACGCGCAATCACCGCTGCAGCAACACAAATCGCTGACGGTGAAATCGTAGTGGAAAACTACGAAGGAACAGACGAAATCATTGAAAAGGTTGCATATGTAAACTCAGAAGAATACATTGCAAACCAGATGGCGCAGAATGGAGCAAGAGCGCATTTTGAAATCAAAGAAGATGAAGAATAAAACAAAAATCGGCATAGTTTCTTTGGGTTGCCCCAAAAACCGTGTGGACACGGAGGTTATGCTGGGTATTTTGGGAGAAGAAGGCTACGAAATTGTGGCGAATCCTTCAGATGCTCACATAATTATAGTGAATACCTGTGCGTTTATTGACGACGCTAAAGAGGAGTCTATAGACACAGTTTTGGAAATGGCGAACTACAAGGAGCAAAATTGTCGCTACCTTATTATGACAGGGTGTCTTGCTGAGCGCTATCACGCTGAAATTATGGAAGAACTCCCTGAGGTTGATGCAGTAGTAGGTACAGGTGATTACCACAAAATAGCTGAGGTAATAAAGGAAGTGGAGCAGGGCAAAACTCCTGTGCTTTACGGACACATTGATGAGGATATTCCCGAAGGGTTGCCCAGAATGGTATCAACAGGCGCACATACGGCTTACTTGAAAATTTCCGACGGCTGTGACAACAAGTGCACCTATTGCATTATACCTAAGCTTCGTGGAAGATACAGAAGCAGACCTGTTAATGACATTTTAGCAGAGGCCCGTGAGCTTGCCAAAAGCGGTGTGAAAGAAGTAATATTAATTGCTCAGGACACAACGCGCTACGGCTATGACATATCGGGTCACGAAATGCTTTCTGAACTTTTGCGCGAGCTTGTGAAAATCGAGGGACTCCGCTGGATAAGAGTGCATTATATGTACCCTGAGTCAATTACTGACAGTATGATTGAAGTTTTTAGCTCTGAACCTAAGGTAGTAAAGTATATGGACATTCCAATTCAGCATATTAATAACCGAGTGCTGAAGAGAATGGGCAGACACAACACCAAGGAAGATACTCAGGAGTTAATCAAAAAACTTCGTGCGCAAGTTCCCGGTATTACCATAAGAACTACCCTGATAGCGGGATTTCCAGGTGAGACCGAGGAGGAATTTTTGGAGCTTTGCGATTTTGTTAAAGAAGCACGCTTTGAAAAAATGGGCGCTTTTGCCTACTCCGTTGAAGAAGGTACTGCAGCAGCAAAACTGACCGAGCAGCTGGATGGGGGTGTTAAGCAGTCAAGGCAGGAAAAGCTGATGCAAATACAGTCAGAAATCTCAAAAGAACTCCAGCGTAGGCGTTTGGGCAAAACTGTAGAAGTAATTTGCGAGGGATACGACGAGGATAACTTGATGTATTTTGGTCGCAGTCAGGCAGATTCTTTAGATGTCGACGGTGTGGTTTACTTTGCGGCAAACGATGAAGTAGAAATTGGTGAGTTTGTAAAGGTAAAAATATTGGATACAGACAACTATGACTGCACAGGCGTGCAGGTAGAGGAGGATTAGGATGAACACTCCAAATAAGCTGACATTATTAAGAGTTATAATGATACCTGTATTTATGGTGGTGTATATGTATTTTAATACATATCCTATCATATCGGCGGCGATATTCGCATTGGCATTTGTAACAGATATGCTGGATGGATATTTGGCGCGCAAAAACAATCAGGTGTCGAATTTTGGTAAAATTATGGACCCTTTAGCTGACAAGGTTTTGGTTGCTGCTGCTATGGTATTGCTTACTGCTGCAGGAATTGTAAATCCTTGGGTAACGGTTTTGGTTCTGGCGCGTGAATTTGCGGTATCAGGCATCAGAATAGCGGCTGCAGTTGAAGGAAATGTTGTTGCGGCAAGCATATGGGGAAAGGTTAAAACCATATGGCAGTTTGTAGCGATAACACTTGCGCTGTTGGTTAACAAGCAAACATTATACATCGATATATTTATGTGGGCAAACCTTGCTCTTACAGTAATGTCGGGCATTGACTACATAGTAAAAAATAAGAAATATTTATCTTACAAATAATTGCTTTAAAATGCAAAAGGGGGCATTTTGTTGCGATAATAGTCATCAAAGAGTTCGACTCTCCGATGACTAACCACGCAACAGGTGTACCCTTTTTTAAATTCAGTTGATAAAATTTTATATACAAAGGGAGAGATTATCATGGGACTTACCCTAACAGAGAAAATCCTAAAAGACCATATTGTTGACGGAGAGTTTGTAAAAGGCTCCGAAATCGGTCTTAGAATTGACCAGACATTAACACAAGACGCAACAGGTACAATGGCGTATTTGGAGTTTTTGGCAATCGGTATTCCAAGAGTAAAAACTGAGCGTTCTGTTGCATACATTGACCACAACACTTTGCAGTCGGGTTTTGAAAATGCAGATGACCACCGCTTTATTGGCTCTGTTGCCAAAAAGCACGGAATTTACTTTTCACGACCCGGTAACGGCATTTGTCATCAGGTGCATTTAGAGCGTTTTGGTGCCCCCGGCAAAACATTAATCGGTTCTGACAGCCATACTCCCACAGGCGGCGGGATAGGCATGATTGCTATTGGCGCAGGCGGTCTTGATGTTGCTGTTGCAATGGGAGGCGGTGCTTACTACATCACATACCCTAAAATTGTTAAGGTTAACTTAACAGGAAAATTAGGACCTTGGTCTGCAGCTAAGGATGTAATTTTAGAAGTGTTGAAGCGCTTAACCGTTAAAGGTGGCGTTGGTAAGGTTATAGAATACTGTGGCGAGGGTGTAAAAACCTTATCAGTTCCCGAGCGTGCCACAATCACAAATATGGGCGCAGAGCTTGGTGCTACCACATCTATCTTCCCTTCGGATGAAATCACGCTTGAGTTCTTAAAGGCTCAGGGCAGAGCAGATGTGTGGAAGGAATTATCTGCTGACAGCGATGCTGTATACGATGAAGAATTGAACATTGATTTGTCAGCCATAGAACCTGCGGCGGCTTGTCCCCACTCACCTGACAACATCAAGTCAATCAGCGAAATTGGCTCAATGAAGATTGATCAGGTATGTATTGGTTCTTGTACAAACAGCTCATATCAGGATATGATGAAGGTTGCTCACATCTTAAAGGGCAAAACAGTTCATCCTGATGTGTCGCTTTCTATTGCTCCCGGCTCTAAGCAGGTTTTAGGTATGCTTGCTGAAAACGGTGCGTTATATGATATGATTGATGCAGGTGCAAGAATTTTAGAAAGCGCTTGCGGTCCTTGTATCGGTATGGGACAGTCACCTAACTCAGGTGGTATATCATTAAGAACATTTAACAGAAACTTTGAAGGTCGTTCAGGAACAAAGGACGGTCAGGTTTACCTTGTTTCCCCTGAAACTGCGGCGGCATCTGCTATTGCAGGCGTGCTCACTGACCCCAGAACATTAGGGGACGAGCCTTGCATCCCAACGCCTGAACAGTTCAAAATCAATGATAATATGGTTGAGCCACCGGCATCGGAGGCAGAAATGGACAGCGTGGAAATTCTTCGTGGTCCCAATATTAAGCCTTATCCTGACACAGCACCTCTTTCGGATGCGATTGAGTGTCCCTGTTCATTAAAGGTTGGCGACAACATCACAACAGACCATATCATGCCTGCAGGTGCTAAGATTCTACCCCTGCGCTCGAATATTCCGAAAATTTCAGAACACTGCTTTGCAGTATGTGATGAAACTTTCCCAGAAAGAGCAAAAGCACTTGGTTCAAGCATAATTGTCGGCGGTGCTAACTATGGTCAGGGTTCATCCCGTGAACACGCTGCCTTAGCCCCTCTTTATCTGGGTGTTAAGATTGTATTGGTTAAGTCTTTCGCAAGAATTCACCGTTCAAATCTTATAAACGCAGGTATTCTTCCCTTTACATTTGCGAAGGAAGCAGACTATGATAAGATTTCACAGGGCGATGTGCTTTCCTGTGATAACTTAATTGAAGCAATTAAGCAGGGTAAGAATATCACCATAACAAACAAAACAACAGGCGAAGCTATCGAGTGTGTTTGCGAACTCTCAAGTCGTGCAAAGGATATTATCTTAGCCGGCGGTTTGCTTGACTACACAAGAGAGCAGTTAAAATAGGAGGACATTATGGATAAAATACAGATGAAAACACCCCTCGTTGAGATGGACGGGGACGAAATGACCAGAATTATCTGGAAAATGATTAAGGACATTTTATTAGTTCCTTATATTGACTTAAAGACTGAATATTACGATTTAGGTCTTGAGTACAGAAACGAAACAAATGACCAGGTAACAGTAGACTCTGCCGAAGCTACAAAGAAATATGGCGTTGCAGTAAAGTGTGCCACAATCACACCAAATGCAGCCAGAATGACAGAGTATAACTTAAAGGAAATGTGGAAGTCACCCAACGGTACAATCCGTGCGATTTTAGACGGTACAGTTTTCAGAACACCTATTATTGTTAAGGGCATCACACCCTACATTCCCACATGGACAAAGCCCATCACCATCGCTCGTCACGCTTATGGCGATGTGTATAAAAACACAGAAATGCAGGTGCCGGAAGGTAGCAAGTGTGAGCTCGTTTGCACCGACAAAGAAGGCAATGAAGTACGCCAGCTTATCCACGATTTTAATAGCACAGCAGGTGTTATTCAGGGTATGCACAACACAGACAAGTCCATTGCAAGCTTTGCAAGAAGCTGCTTTAACTATGCACTTTCTATTGCGCAGGATGTATGGTTTGCATCAAAGGATACAATTTCTAAAAAGTACGACCATAGATTTAAAGATATTTTTGCAGAAATCTATGAGGCTGAATATAAAGAAAAGTTTGATGCTGCAGGTATTGAATATTTCTACACACTTATCGATGACGCTGTTGCAAGAGTTGTTCGTTCTGAGGGTGGTTACATCTGGGCGTGCAAAAACTACGATGGCGATGTTATGAGCGATATGGTAGCTACAGCTTACGGAAGTCTTGCTATGATGACATCGGTACTCGTTTCACCTGACGGTGTTTACGAATACGAAGCTGCTCACGGTACAGTTCAGCGTCACTACTACAAACACTTAAAGGGTGAAGCAACATCAACCAACAGCGTAGCAACACTCTTTGCTTGGACAGGAGCGTTAAAAAAGCGCGGCGAGTTAGACGAAACGCCCGAGCTTGTTGATTTTGCTGAAAAGCTTGAGGCGGCTACAATCAAAACAATTGAAGACGGCGTAATGACAGGTGACCTTTATCTTCTTTCAAAGCTTGAAAATAAGAAAAAAGTAGGAACAGAGGAGTTCCTGATTGAAGTAAATAATCGCTTAGCACAAATGCTATAACAAAAAACAGTTCGTTGCATAAAATGTAACGAACTGTTTTTATTTTGGAGTGGTAGTGTGCGGCTGGGTTCTAAGCAATTTATCAACACTTCTAAAAAATCAAAGCGCAGGGCAAGCTTTTTGATATTTTTTGTAGTCATTTTGCTTATGCTTGTACTTGGAGGATATTATGTGCTTTGCATTTTGAGGCCAAGCGTTATTTTAATGGCAAAGTCCAGAGCAAATGAAATAGCTACTCTTGAAATGAACAAGGTCATTTCCCGCAAATTAAAAAGTGAGGATATTGACTTTTCTGACATAATAACATTTACATACACCCAAGAGGGAGATATAGCGGCCCTTGGCAGCAATGTGTCCTATGTGAGTGCCTTAAAGTCTGACCTCGCCATTGAGGTGACAGAAGCTCTTAACGGGATTTCCGAAAGCCAACTGTCAATCCCATTGGGAACGCTTTCGGGCACGGACATATTTTACGGGGTAGGCCCTCGTGTACCAATAAAAATTGTGCCCTACGGCTATGCGGTAGCGGATATTGAAACACGGTTTTACGATACAGGAATAAATCAGACAGCTTTTGAGGTGGTGGCGCATGTTCACGCCAATGTGTCAGTTTTGATGCCAACCATAAGGCAAAGCATGAAGATAACTGCATCTGTTCCTGTTGCTTCGGCAGTTGTTGTGGGTGATGTTCCTGACAGTTACACAAATGTAGAAAGACACGGTCTTGATTATGAGGATGATGTGCTGGAGCTGATAGAATAAACTTGACTATTTTTACATTTTGGGGTACAATTATCATATGATGAGTTAGTTGCGTTTATTTTTAAGGGGGATAATGATGTACAAAAGTTTTTTTAAACGCCTTATTGATATAGTTTTATCATTTATTGGCATTGTGGTTCTCGCTATTCCTATGCTTATAATAGCATTGATTATCAAGATAGAAGATCCCGGTCCGGCTCTTTTTAAGCAGACCAGAGTGGGTATCCTCAAAAAGCATTTTAAACTTTTAAAATTCAGGTCGATGCGCATTGACACACCCCGTGATGTTCCGACACACCTTTTGGAAAATCCCGAACAG
>JAGBXV010000024.1 GCA_017629115.1 Clostridia bacterium
ATAATTTCCGCACAGCGTACCAGCGAAGAAATCCTAAGAAACGCTCACGAACAGGCAGATACAATCGTGAGAGAAGCTAAGGTTCGTGCTCAGGAAATGATGAACGAACTTGACGGTCGCATTCAGAAGTTAAACCGCGAAACTGCTGAAATTGAAGGCAGAAACGCACTCTTGCGCGCAAAGCTTCGCACGGTTTTAAATACATACCTCAGTATGCTTGATGAAATACCCACAGGCGAGCCTGAGGTAATTAAGGAAGTAAAAAAAGCGGACTCAGAAACAAAAGTTATTGAATCTGAAACAATCCGCCTTGATATTAAGGAAGACGAAGCTTGATAAGCTTTGAAGCTATAAAACAGTTAGGAGAGAAAGACCAATGGCAGAAGATTACGGCAAAACCCTTAATTTGCCAAGTACCGAGTTTTCAATGAGAGCAAACTTGCCTCAGAGAGAACCTGAAATACTTAAAAAATGGCAAGACGAAAATATGTATGAAAAATTGATGGAAAATAACGAAGGCAAGCCTTTATTCATACTTCACGACGGCCCCCCTTACGCAAATGGCGATATGCATATGGGCCACGCACTTAACAAAACATTAAAAGATGTTATTACAAGATTTAAGAATATGGACGGTTTCTGTGCTCCCTATATTCACGGCTGGGATACACACGGTCTGCCCATTGAGCGTCAGGCAATCAAACAACTTGGCGTTAACAGACACGAAGCAGGAATTGTAAAATTCCGTGATATGTGTCGTGATTTTGCGCTTTCTCAGGTAGAAAACCAAAAGTCACAGATTAAGCGTTTGGGATCCCTCGGCGACTGGGATAACTCATATTTGACACTTGCTCCCGAATTTGAGGCAAAGCAGGTTGAAATCTTTGGCGAAATGGCTAAAAAAGGCTATATCTACAAAGGCTTAAAGCCTATTTACTGGTGTACAGACTGTGAAACAGCCCTTGCCGAAGCTGAAATCGAATACGAAGAAGACAAGACAAGCTCAATCTATGTTAAGTTCAGAGTTTCTGAAGATAATGGTGTTTTTGCAGACGCAGGTATCGACAAAAAAGACATTTACTTCGTAATCTGGACAACAACAACCTGGACTCTTCCTGGTAATGTTGCTATTGCCTTGAACCCCGACTTCACTTATAGTTTAGTTAAGGCAAATGGCGAGTACTATGTTTTAGCTCACGAGCTTATTGAAAATGTACTCAAAGCAGGCGGTATTTCTGACTACGAGGTTGTTGCACAGTACACCGGTAAGGAATTAGAACTTATCCGTTGTCAGCACCCATTTATTGACCGTGAATCTTTAGTTATTGTTGGTGACCATGTTACACTTGATGCCGGTACAGGTTGTGTACACACAGCTCCAGGCCACGGTGCAGAGGACTATGTTGCTTGCAGAAATTATAAAGAAATCCCGATTATCGTTCCCGTTGACGGTAAGGGTTACTTGAACGAATTAGCAGGCGAATTCTGTGGACTTTTCTACGAAGAATCAAATGCTAAAATTATCGAAAAATTAAAAGAAGTAAATGCACTTTATGCAATAGAAGATATTATCCACCAGTATCCTCACTGCTGGAGATGTCATAAGCCTATCGTATTCCGCGCAACAGAGCAGTGGTTTGCGTCAGTTGATGACATCAAGGATGCAGCAGTAGAAGCAATCAAGGGTGTTCGCTGGATTCCCAAATGGGGTGAAGATCGTATCACAGGTATGGTTGTAGACAGAAGCGACTGGTGTATCTCAAGACAGAGAACATGGGGTGTTCCCATCCCGATATTCTACTGTGCAGATTGCGGTAAGGAATTGATTACCGAAGAATCAATCGCAGCAGTAGCTAAACTCTTTGGCGAAAAAGGTTCAACAGCTTGGTACGAAACAGACCCGTCTGATATTTTACCTGCAGGTACAAAGTGCGAATGCGGTTGCACGAAGTTCACTCAGGAAAAAGACATCATGGATGTTTGGTTTGACTCAGGTTCATCACACTCAGGCGTGTTAGATGTTAAGAAGGGATTGCGTTTCCCTGCTGACCTTTACTTAGAGGGTAACGACCAGTACAGAGGTTGGTTCCAGTCATCACTCTTAACATCTGTTGCAGCAAGAGGTGAAGCTCCCTACAAGGCAGTCATCACACACGGTATGATTGTTGATGAAACTGGCGAAAAAATGTCAAAATCAAAGGGCAACGGTATCAGTCCTCAGGATATTATTAATAAGTACGGTGCAGATTTACTCCGTCTTTGGGTAGTATCTGCTGACTACAAAACAGATATGAGAATTTCTGACGGTATCTTAAAGCAGTTGTCAGAATCATACAGAAAGATAAGAAATACAGCGCGATACATCTTGGGTAACATCAATGACTTCAATCCTGAAACAGATATGGTTGATGTTAATGAGATGTTGGATATTGACAAGTGGGCATTAATCCGTCTTTCAAAGCTTACAGAAAAAGTTTTAGACGCTTACAGAAACTACGAGTTCCACATTGTTCAGCACGCTATTCATAACTTCTGTATCGTTGATATGAGTAACTTCTATTTAGATGTAATAAAAGACAGACTCTATGCAGAAAAATCAGACAGTAGCGCACGCCGTGCGGCACAGACAGTAATGTACAAGGTGCTCGATTCGTTGGTAAGAATGCTTGCTCCTGTGCTTGCATTCACCAGTGAAGAAATCTGGCAGAGTATGCCTCACACAGCAAACGATAAAAAAGATTACATCATCTTAAACGATATGCCAAAACCCACACCCGAACTCTATGACGATGTGTTTGAGTCAAAGTGGGATAGACTTATGCTTGCTAAAGCTGATGTTGCAAAAGCGTTGGAAGAAGCAAGAGGTGCTAAAATCATTGGTAAATCATTGGGAGCTTCCGTTGAAATTTTTGCTGACGGCTCATACTATGAACTGTTAAAGGAAATGGAAGCAGAGCTTGCAACTTACTTCATCACATCAGGTGCTAAGGTTTCAGCCCTTTCTGACGCTCCCGAAAACTTGGCAGCAGGTGAAACGGGTATCAAGGTAGCAGTTTCAGTTGCCGGCGGTGCTGAATGTGAGCGTTGCTGGATTCACTCGGATACTGTTGGCAGGAACTCGAACCATCCCACATTGTGTGCAAGATGTGCCTCAGTTCTTTCCTAAGGAGGACTAATAAAATTGCTTATACCATTTTTTGCAGGTATATTGTTGATTACAATTTTGGACCAGGCGGCAAAGCTTTTTGCCGTCGGTCTTTTTGTACAATATGGTTCAACTGCACCACAGTTAATTGACGGTGTTACAAATATTCCGTTGTTTAAGGATGTTTTTCACTTTACTTATGTTGAAAATCCCGGTGCCGGCTGGGGTATATTTTCAGACCATACATGGCTTTTGACGATTGTGACATTTGTTGTAATTATAGCGGCGGTTACTTATATGGTGGTAAAAAGACCTGCCAATCGCCTGCTGGTAACAGGTGTAACTTTTATGATAGGCGGTGCTGTGGGAAATCTGATTGACCGTGTAAGGTTGGGTTATGTAATTGACTTTTTTGACTTTACTCTTATTGACTTTCCGGTGTTTAATGTTGCGGACTGTTTTATAACAGTAGGCGCAATAATCTTTGTGATTTATGTAATTTTCTTTAGCGACAAAAAGGAGAAGTAGTATGCTTATTTTCGTAGCAGAAAAAGAGGATATCGGCGCAAGACTGGATGTTTTTCTGTCCGAAAAAGGGGATATTACGCGCTCGGGTGCTCAAAAGCTGCTGGAAGAAGGAAATGTATGCGTAAATGGCAACAAAGAAACAAAAAAATATAAGATAAAAGATAAAGACGAGGTTCAGGTTATATTACCTGAGCCTCGTGTTGTAGACGCGATTCCTCAGGACATACCTTTAGATATTGTGTATGAGGATGAACATATTATAGTGGTGAACAAGCCTCAGGGAATGGTTGTGCACCCTGCGGCGGGAAATCCCGACGGTACTTTAGTGAATGCCCTTATGTTTCACACAAAAGGCAAGCTTTCGGCAATTAACGGTGTAATACGCCCTGGTATAGTTCACAGAATAGACAAAGACACCAGTGGTATATTGGTAGTAGCTAAAAACGACAGCGCTCACCTTTCTCTTTCGGAACAAATTAAAGACCATAGCATGACAAGAGAATACTATTGTCTTGTTGTTGGCGGTGTGAAAGAGGACGAATTCACAGTGGACAAGCCCATAGGGCGCGACCCGAAGGACCGCAAGAAAATGCTTGCAGGGGCAAAAGGCGGCAGAGAAGCGGTAACTCACTTTTTTGTGGAGAAAAGATACACAGGCTACACACTTTTAAAATGCATTCTTGAAACAGGTAGAACTCATCAAATACGCGCTCACTTAAAAAGTGTGGGCAAAGCGATAGTGGGCGACCCTGTATACGGACTTAAAAAAGATAGATTAGCCGAGCAAAATAATATTTTCGGTCAGCTCCTGCACGCCAAAAAGTTAGGGTTTATACACCCTGCTTCCAATGAATATGTGGAATTTAACAGCCAACTTCCTCAAGAATTCATGTGCATATTGCACAAATTAGAAAGGGAATAATAGTAATAATCAACGAAATTGCACAACTGGAATCAAAATTCGTTGACTAATTACAAAAAATGGAATATAATACATTTGTATATGTATAAATGTATGCATATTTAAAGGATTGAGAAGTAATTTGAACACTAAAACAAATTATGAAAAACTCACCGATGAAGAAATTGTAGCCCTTGCCCAAAGTGGTGATAAAGGTGCTGCGGAATACATCGTGGGCAAATATAAGGATTTTATTGAAGTGCGCTCCTTGCCGTATTTTATGGCAGGTGGTGAGCGTGACGACTTAATTCAGGAAGGATTTATAGGTCTTTATAAGGCAATAAAATCTTACAGGGGTGACAAGCTTGCAAACTTTAAAACTTTTGCAGAGGTTTGTATAGTAAGGCAAATGATATCGGCGGTAAAGTCTTCCACAAGAAAGAAAAACTCGCCTCTTAATCATTATGTTTCGATCCATACATCCGACGATGAGCCGGATACAATTTCTTTAAAATTGGTTGATGTAAAAAACACAAATCCTGAAAGCCTTATTATCGAGAAAGAGGCAGCTCAGGGTATGAAGAATAAAATAAACAGTGTATTATCGGACTTTGAGTCAGAGGTTTTAGGCTATTATTTGTCCGGACTTTCGTACAAAGAAATTGCAGACTTTATAAACAAGTCACCTAAAGCAGTTGATAACGCATTGTTCAGAATCAAGAAAAAAATCGAAAAGTATATTTAGTTGTGTTGGTTGTAAGCTTCAGGGCTTTCAATAGATTTATTTATTTTCAAAGTGAGGGATTTTTAATGTACGAAGACAAGACACTCGTATGCAAAGACTGTGGTGCTGAATTTGTATTCACAGCAGGCGAGCAGGAATTCTATGCTGAAAAGGGTTTTGAAAATGAGCCCAGCCGCTGCAAAGAATGCAGAATTGCAAGAAAGAACAGCATCAGACAGAACAGAGAGATGCACACTGCAATTTGTGCAGAATGCGGTAAAGAAGCTCAGGTTCCCTTTGAACCCAAAGAAGACCGCCCTGTATACTGCAGCGAATGCTTTGCTAAGCACAAGGGAGAATAGTTTAGCAAAAACTGCAATGTTTTTAGTACCAATTATACATAAAGTTTCACCTGTAAAAAAGTTTTGCAAGTTGAAAAAAAGTTGTTAAAAGTACTTGCATTTTAATGTTGTATTTGTTATAATGTTAATAGTGGATATTGTGGTTAGAAAGAGTGGGCGTGGTTCCCACTCTTTCGCATTATCTGTAAAAAATTAAATAAGGGGATATTGTATGGCATACAACAAAACCGAAGAGGAAGTTATCACGCTTTTAAATCCCATTATGGAGGCTAAAGGAGTTTACCTTTGGGATATTGAATTTAAAAAAGAAGGACCGTCATATGTGTTAAGAATTTTTCTTGACAAAGAAGGCGGTATAGGCATTTCTGACTGCGAAGAAGTCAGTCGTGCGTTGAGCGATGTTTTAGACGAAGTTGACCCCATACCTCAGGAATATATGTTAGAGGTGTCATCGGCAGGGTTGGATCGCGCAATCAAGTATGATTTTCACTTTGAGGCATGTCACGGCAAAAATGTAGATGTTAAACTTTTTGCCTCTATTGACGGATTGAAAGAATTCACAGCCAAGCTCATAGGTCACGAAGAAGAAAATGTTAAATTAGAAATCGACGGAAATGAAATGTCATTTCCTAAAAATAAAATATCATCATTAAGACTCACCGTTGAGTTTTAAAATTGGAGGAATTAACAAAATGAATCAGGAATTTATGCAGGCTTTAACAGAACTTGCCGAGGACAAAAATATCAGCCGCGAATCTTTATTGGAAACAATAGAATTTGCACTTATAACAGCTTATAAGAAAAACTACGACCACGCACAGAATGTGGCAGTTACAATTGACAAGGAAACAGGCGAAATCAAAGTTTACCAGCAGAAAACAGTTGTAGAAGTTGTAGAAGATGGAAATCAGGAGGTTTCTCTTGATGAGGCAAAAGAAATCAACGCAACATACTCATTGGGTGATATTGTAAACTACGAAGTTACACCCAAATCTTTTGGTAGAATTGCAGCTCAGACTGCAAAGCAGGTTGTAGTTCAGCGTATTAAAGAGGCTGAACGCGACAAGGTAATCACAATGTATCGTGATCGTGAAAACTCAATGGTTACGGGTTTAATCACAAAGAATGAGGGCAAGGCTGTTTTCGTTCAGGTTGGCAGCGATACAGAAGCAGTTATGCCTGCTAATGAGCAGATTGCAGGTGAATACTACACACCGGGATCCAGAATGAAGTTCTATGTAGCAGAAGTTAAGCTGGTGGCAAATAACCCCCAGATTATTCTATCAAGAACACACCCTGCATTGGTTAAGAAATTGTTCGAGCAGGAAGTGCCCGAAATTGCTGACGGCGTAATTGAAATCAAGTCAATTTCAAGAGAAGCAGGCTCAAGATCTAAAATTTCTGTTTACTCACAGGATGAAAATGTTGATGCTGTTGGTGCTTGCGTAGGTCAGAGAGGTGCTCGTGTTCAGGTTATCTGCGATGAGCTTAATGGTGAAAAAATTGACATTATTAAATACAGCGAAGACCCTGCTGAGTACATTTCAGCAGCTTTGAGTCCTTCAGATGTTGTTAGTTGTGTGGTTTCTGAGGAAGAGCACGCAGCAAGTGTTGTAGTTCCCGATGGTCAGCTTTCACTTGCTATCGGTAAGGAAGGTCAGAATGCACGACTTGCTGCCAAACTCACAGGCTGGAAAATTGATATTAAAGCGGAGGCGTAAGCTTTGGGATATAAACCGGAACGAACATGCATACTTTGCCGTGGGAAGTTTGAAAAATCCCAGCTTTTGCGAATAGTTAAAAATGGCGAGTGTTTTTCAAAAGACACAACTCACAAAAAAGACGGCAGGGGTGCGTATCTGTGCTGTAAGTGTAAAAATTCAGAAGACCTTATAAAAAAGCGCGTTTTAGACCGTGCTTTTAGAATGAGGGTTCCTGATGAAATTTATGATTTACTAAAAGGAGAATGAGATGGATAAAATTTTGAATCTCATAAGCCTTGCAACAAAAGCAGGCAAGGTAAAAACAGGCGAGTTTTTAACAACAAAAACTCTTCAGGAAGGCTATGGCTGGTTGGTGGTAATAGCCACTGACACATCGGAAAAGTCAACAAAACGACTTACAGGTATTTCTGAAAACTACGAATGTAAATCAATAATTTATGGCACAAAAGAAGAGCTGGGACATTATACCGGCAAAGAATCGAAAAGTGTTATCTGCATAACGGATAAAGGCTTTGCAGATGCAATATTAAAAAAACTTGATAATAAATAAAAAAAGATATATTGCGGCAAAATATACCGCATGGACACAATTTATCGGAGGTGGCGTATATGGCAAAAGTAAGAGTACACGAGCTTGCAAAGGAGCTCGATTCAAACTCTAAAGAGATTATTGGACTTATGTCGGGATTTGATTTCCCCACAAGAAACCATATGAGTTCATTGGAGCAGGAGGAGTTAGATGTTTTATTTGAGCGTTTAACACAGGCCTATGATGGCAAGGTGGAGATTCCTGTATTTGCAAAGGTTAAGGAAGTGGCAGCTCCAAAGACTGAAAAGAAGAAAAAAGCAAAGGGCGACACAGCGGCAGAAGAAACAACAGAAGCAGCAGAAGCTACTTCAAAAATCGACGAGCCTATCGGCAGAAAGGTTCGCCATGTTGACACACGCCAGACTGTTGTTGACTTAAATAAAATTGATGATGAAGTTATTGAAGAATTAATCCCTGAAAATGTTTCTGACGACGGCGTTAAAAAGCAGAAATTAAAGAAGGGCAAGGATAAGCTCAGAGATAACAATCAGGTTAAAAACAAAGAAAAAGCTAAAAAAGAAGAAAAAGTAAAAAAAGGTCCTATCACAGTTAAGATTCCTGACGAAATCGGCGTAGGCGAGCTTGCAGAGAGATTGCAGGTTCCTGCAACAGAAGTAATCAAAAAGCTTATGATGTTAGGTGTTATGGCGTCTATTTCACAGAGTGTAGACTATGAAACGGCATCATTGATTGCAGAAGATTTCGGCGCAATTGTTGAAAAGGAAATTATCTTAACACGCGAAGACATTCTCTTTAATGATTTTGAAGATACAGAAGATATGCTCGAGCCCCGTTCGCCTGTTGTAGTTGTAATGGGTCATGTTGACCACGGTAAAACATCACTTCTCGACGCCATCAGAAGTACAAATGTTATTGATACCGAGGCAGGCGGCATTACACAGCACATTGGTGCATATCGTGTAAGAGTAAACGACAGAAAAATTACATTTTTAGATACCCCCGGTCACGAAGCGTTTACAGCAATGCGTGCCCGTGGTGCACAGGTTACAGATATTGCAATTATCGTTGTTGCAGCAGACGACGGTATTATGCCTCAGACAATTGAAGCAATAAACCACGCCAAAGCTGCCAATGTAGGTATCGTAGTAGCTATTAACAAAATTGACAGAGAAGGCGCAAACCCCGACCGTATCAAGCAGGAATTAACAGAACACGGCTTAGTTCCCGAAGATTGGGGCGGCGACACAATCTGTGTTGAAATCTCAGCAAAGCTCAGAATGAACATAGAGGATTTACTCGAAATGGTGCTTTTGGTTGCTGATATGAGAGAGTTAAAGGCTAACCCCAACAGACGCGCTAAAGGTACAGTTATTGAAGCAAAACTTGATAAAGGTCGTGGCCCTGTTGCATCAATTCTCGTTCAGAATGGTACACTAAAAGCAGGTGACACAGTTGTTGTTGGTACATCCTTTGGTCACATCAGAGCTATGTTTGATGATAAGGGCAAAGCAGTTAAAAAGGCAGGTCCTTCAGTTCCTGTTGAAATATTAGGTCTTGACTCAGTTCCTGAGGGCGGCGAAATCTTCTACGCAGTAGAAGATGAAAGAATGGCAAAACAGGTTATTGAAGCAAGAAAGCAGAAGATTAAAGAAGAAAGACTTACATCAAGCAATGTTGTAACACTTGACGACTTCTTCAACAAAGTTCAGGAGGGTCAGATTAAGGACTTAAACATCGTAATAAAAGCCGATGTTCAGGGTTCTGTTGAGGCTGTTAAGCAGTCATTGGAAAGACTTTCAAACGACGAAGTCAGAGTTAATGTTATTCACTCAGGCGTTGGTGCTGTTCGTGAATCTGATGTTATGCTCGCATACGCTTCAAGTGCTATTATCGTAGGCTTTAATGTTCGTCCTGATGCAGGTGCGCTCATCTCTGCTGAGGATAAAGGTGTAGACATAAGATTATACCGTGTAATTTATACAGCTATCGAAGAAATCGAAGCTGCTATGAAGGGTATGCTTGACCCCACATACAAAGAAGAAGTTACAGGTCATGCGGAAATCCGTCAGACCTTCAAGGTATCAGGCGTTGGTACAATTGCGGGCTGTTATGTTACAGACGGTACAATCACAAGAAATACACAGGTTCGTATTGTTCGTGATGGTATTATCGTTCACGAGGGCGAGCTTGCATCCTTAAAGCGTTTCAAGGACGATGTTAAGGAAGTAAACTCAGGTTACGAATGCGGTCTTTCTATTGAAAGATTCAACGACATCAAGGAAGGCGATATTGTTGAAGGCTTCAAGATGGTAGAGGTTGAAAGATAAAAGGAGTAAAATATGGCAACAAACCGTATTAACAGAATAAATGAAGAGGTAAGGCGCGAGATGAGCGATATTTTGCGCGATTTAAAAGACCCCAGAATCCCCATGATGACAAGCGTGGTTTCGGTGTCGGTTACACAGGATTTACGCTATGCTACAGTTTATGTGAGCATATTTGGAGATGCTGAAGTTAAGAAAAATGCACTGGTGGCTTTAAAGAATTCAGCAGGCTTTGTTCGCCGTGAATTAGGTCACAGACTGAATTTAAGATACACTCCCGAAATCATTTATAAATCAGACGATTCAATAGAGCACGGCGCAAGAATCAACGAGCTCTTAAAGGGAGGCAAATAATGCTTAAAAAAATTGCCAAAAGATTGAAAAAAGCAGCGCATATTGCAATCTTTACCCATCAGAATCCCGATGGTGATGCCCTTGGCTCATCCTTTGCGGTGAAATATGCCCTTGAGGCAATCGGAAAGAAAGCGACAATTTATCTGGAAAAGCCTATGCCTGAAAAGTTTAACTTTTTAGGTACAGACTACCGGATTGCAGATGAAAATACACAAAGCGATGCTGATTGTGCAATAGTTTTGGATTGCGGCGAATATTCAAGGCTTGGAGCTACTTCCGAAACTTGCAAAAAAATCCCCTGCCTTTTGTGTATAGACCATCACAAAACAGGAGACACTTTCGGCGAGCTTTATTACAACGAGCCAGATAGCGCAGCAACTGCACAGATTGTCTATCAGCTGGTGAATCTGATTACAAAGGATGTTCCCCAAAAGGCGTATGAGGCAATATACACAGGAATGTCCACCGACACAGGTCATTTTAAGTTTTCAAATGTAAGCCCCAAAACCTTTAAGATAGCGGCGGAGGTTTTAGCGAGCGGCATTAACCACCGCAAAATTACAACTATCATTTACGACACAGTAAAGCGTGAAAAAATGATGTTTCTGGGTGCTGCAACAGAGCGTGTAGAGCTTTATTGCAACGGCAGAGTAGCTGTTCTTGATTGTCCTGGGGAGTTTTTGGCACAGTTTGGTTTAACCTACGATGATGTTGATGAACTTCCTAATATTCCCTTGAATTTAGAGGGGGTTGAGGCGTCGATTTTAGTCAAAGACCGTGACGAAAATTCAAAAAGAGTAAGTCTCAGAACAAAAGATGTAATAGATGTATCAGAGGTTGCCAGTGCTTTTGGTGGAGGCGGACACAAGTCGGCTGCTGCTTGCGTGCTTTCGGGCAATATAGAAGAAAACCTTAAAAAACTTATTGACACTGTGATTGATAAATTACCCTGTTAGGAGAAAACAATGTTTGAAAAAGGTCTTAAAACAGTAGATTTATATACCGACGGTGCCTGTAGCGGCAATCCAGGTCCAGGTGGTTATGGCTTTATTTTAAGTTATAACGGTCACGAAAAAGAAGGCTCCTGTGGATTTCGTTTAACTACCAACAACCGTATGGAGATTATGGCGGTGATTGAAGGGTTATCCACATTAAAGGAAACTTGTAATGTAAACCTTTACTCCGACAGTAAGTATGTGATTGATGCGATTCGCGAGGGTTGGGTTTACAAATGGGAAGCCAACAACTGGATGCGTAACAAAAAAGACAAAGCAGTAAATGTTGACCTCTGGGAGCAACTTTTAGTGCTTTTGGATGAACATAATGTAGAGCTTCACTGGGTTAAGGGACACGCAGGTAACCCCAAGAACGAGCGCTGTGACAGGCTTGCAGTAGCGGCGTATCTTGGTGACAATCTAATTGAAGACGAAGGCTACATACCGGAGGAAAACTGATGCTTTTTGATTCTCATGCACATTTAGATGATGAAAAATTTGATATTGACCGTGAAACGGTAATAGAAGCCTTAAAGGGTGAAGGGTTGTCCTATGTAGTAAATATAGGTGCTGATATGGAAAGCTCGCGAAAATGTGTAGAGTTAGCCAAAAAGTACGACTTCATTTACGCAGCAGTAGGAGTTCATCCCCACGAGGCGGCACAAATGACTGATGCTGATTTGGCAGAGTTAGAAGAACTTTCAAAGCATGAAAAAGTAGTTGCAATTGGCGAAATCGGTCTTGATTATCATTATGACGACACAGACGAGGAAGCCCAAAAACTTTGGTTTAAAAAGCAATTGGCATTGGCCCAAAAACTTAATCTTCCCTTTATAGTTCACGACCGTGATGCCCATGCTGACACATTGGAAATTATTAAAGAGGTAGGGTACTTTAACGGTGTTATGCACTGTTTTTCCGGAAGTGCCCAAATGGCGGCGGATGTTGTAAAAATGGGTATGTATGTGTCTTTAGCCGGCACAGTAACATTTAAAAATGCACCTAAAGCTCAGGCTGTGGCGTCAAGTGTACCTTTAGATAAGCTTTTAATTGAAACAGATTGCCCGTACCTTACACCGGAGCCGTTTCGTGGAAAGCGCAACAATCCTTCCAATGTAAAGTGCACAGCAATGAAAATTTCAGAGCTTCGAGGAATATCTTACGAAGAGTTAGCAAAAATCACATTGGAAAACGCAAAGAAATTTTATAACATATAGTAGGTGAATATAATGGAGCAAACAAAGAAGAGAATATTTTCAGGTATTCAGCCCTCAGGGGATTTGAGTCTGGGTAACTATATAGGAGCTATTAAAAACTGGGTAAATCTTCAGGATGATTATGAGTGCTTATATTGTATTGTAGATATGCACGCAATTACTGTGCGCCAGACACCTGCGGATTTAAGACGCAGAACACTGGAAGTTTTGATGCAGTATATGGCAGCAGGTATTGACCCTGAAAAATCATGCCTGTTTATCCAGTCCCACGCAAGCACTCACGCAGAGCTTTCCTGGGTTTTGAGCTGCAACACTCAGATGGGTGAGCTCTCCCGTATGACACAGTTTAAAGAAAAATCAAGAAAGCACGAAGATAATATAAATGCAGGTCTTTTTACATATCCCATACTTATGGCGGCAGACATCTTAGCTTATCAGGCGGATTTAGTTCCTGTTGGTCACGACCAGCTTCAGCATGTGGAATTGGCTCGTGATATTGCTAACCGCTTTAACCATTTCTATGGAGATACATTAACAGTACCGGAAGCATACATTCCAAAGGTAGGCAAGCGTATTATGAGCTTACAGACACCTGAAATGAAAATGTCAAAGTCCGACCCCAACCCCAACGGTTTTGTAAGACTGTTAGACGACCCCGACACCATTATGAGAAAGTTCAAGCGTGCGGTAACAGACTCTGACAATACAATTAAGGCAGCTCCCGAAAAACCCGGCGTTACAAACCTTTTGTCAATTTATTCGGCTGTTACAAACAAAACAATCGAAGAATCAGAGCGTGAGTTTGAAGGCTGTGGCTACGGCGACTTTAAAATGGCAGTAGGCGAGGCTGTAGTATCAGCACTAAAGCCCCTGCAGACAGAGTTTGATAGATTATCAAAAGACAAAGCCTATGTTGAAAGCGTTTACAAAAAGGGTGCAGAAATTGCAAACTATTTGTCAAATAAAACACTCCGTAAGGTATACAAAAAAGTCGGTTTTGTCGCTAAATAAGAGGTAATTATGAGAATAGATAAGTACTTAAAAGTTTCAAGAATTATAAAACGCAGAACACTTGCAAACGAAGCTTGTGATGCAGGAAGAATTTCTGTAAATGGTACGGTTGTTAAAGCGTCGTACGATGTAAAAATAGGTGATGTTATAGAGCTTCGTTTTGGCGAAAAAACCTCGAAGTTGGAGGTTTTACAAGTGGCAGAACATGTGACAAAAGACG
>JAGBXV010000025.1 GCA_017629115.1 Clostridia bacterium
GACGGTATGGCAGACTACCCTGTGGATTCTTTGGACGGTAAAACTCCCTTATCAGTTGCTAACAACCCCAATATGGATGAGTTGTGCAAAAAGGGCGAATTAGGTTTAGTGAAAACTGTAGCCGAGCACCTTTCACCCGGCAGCGATGTGGCAAATCTGAGCGTTATGGGCTACGACCCTGACATATACTACACAGGTCGCTCACCTTTGGAGGCGTTATCAATCGGCGTTAATTTGCGTGATTCTGATGTTACATTTCGCGCAAATGTAGTTACGCTGTCAGACGAAGAAAACTACGCCGACAAAACAATGGTGGACTACTCCTCAGGAGAAATCACAACTCATGAAGCCCACGAACTCATTAACTACTTAAAAGAAAATATGAGCTTTGACCACATTGACCTTTACGGCGGCACAAGCTACAGACACCTGGTTGTGTGGGACGGCGGTTCTACAAATGTAACACTCACACCTCCCCACGATATTTCTGATAAAAAAGTTACAGAGTATCTCCCCAAGGGCGAGGGTGCGGACATCTTACTTGAAATGATGAAAAAGAGCCACGAGCTGTTAAAAAATCACCCTGTAAATCTTGACAGAATTAAAAGAGGTTTAAACCCTGCCAACTCCTTGTGGATTTGGGGCGAGGGCACAAAACCTATGCTTTCAACCTTTGCCGAAAAATTCGGCACTTCCGGTACTATGATTTCTGCTGTTGATCTTTTAAAGGGTATCGGCAACGGAACGAAAATGGATGTTTTAGAGGTAGAGGGCGCAACAGGCAACATCGACACAAACTTTGACGGCAAAGCGGCCGCTGCAATAAAAGCCTTTGAAAACGGAACTGATTTCGTTTACATACACATGGAAGCACCGGACGAATGCGGTCACCACGGCGATGCGCAAGGAAAAATTCGCTCTATTGAGTTAATTGACGAAAAAGTTATTAAACCTGTGGTGGATTTCTTAAAATCCTGTGGAGAGGATTTTAGAGTGCTAATTACACCTGACCACCCCACTCCCATTGCTTTAAAAACCCATGTAAGAGACGCAATTCCTTTCGTGATTTATGACAGCAGAAAAGATACAGGACTAAACCTTGACTACACGGAAGATAATGCAAAAGAAACGGGATTATATATTGAACCCGGATATAAATTAATGGAAAGATTTTTAGAAAAATAAAAAAGCTGAGGCGTCGCCTCAGCTTTTTTATTTTAAAAGTATGATACATTCACCGTCTTACCCATAGTCTTTAAATTTTCGCAAAGCTCTGTAACAAGCTGCATTTTAATGTTAAATCCAATAGGCAGATTGGGGTTTTGGTGGGCAGGGTTTATGGCTCTGCCAACATAGAAGTTTATGTCAGTTGAAGAGTCAAAGAGCAGTCTTGCTATTTGAGACGCACCGTCGTCTTTTTTGTGCCACTTATAAAACAACTCATTTTCGCCATTATAGTCCTTGGCGTATTCTAAAACTTTGTTTATGGTAAGCACACCTTCTGTTACCAGGTCCACGCCGTCAATTCGGGCTGTGGGCGGAACATCGGGGTCTATGTAATCAATTGATGTGATTAGCTCTTTTCCCAGAAAATCAGCAGTAATTGTGCTGGTTGTGCCACCTGAAACGATGTGATAACCCTGTTTTGCAAAGAAAAGCGTCAGCATTTCATTCAAATCTTCCGGATTTTCAGGTGGTCCAAAAAGCACATTCGCCACAGAGCGCTTTCTTACCCTTAGCGCCGCAACTGTTGTGTCGTCACCGGGCTTATGAAGGTAAAGGTCATCACAAGCATCTACCACAGAATTTGCAATAACCTGAGCAGAGTTTTTGGGACTGTAGTTTTCTTCAACATACGCCACAATTTCAGGTCGCTGCCAGCCAAAATTCATAGTCTGACCCACACCTGCATATATTGCGCCGTCACTCATAGCAATAAACACATCATCCTCACAGAGCTTTATATGTGACTCTGTAACGCATTTTCCCGCTATAGTGTGGCTTTCTTTGGGATAGTCGTAGTTTTTACCGTTACGAAGCATTATAACCGCAGGATTGTCGTACTGGATTATATGAGCTTCGTCATTATTATTTATTTTTATAATTGTGAATGTGGCATAAGCAACACCGCGCATTTTGCATACAGGAAGCGTTTCAACAATAGTGCTTACACATTCCTCTATACTCATCTTTGCCGCCATCATAGTGCAAATGATTTTACTGGTTAGGGTGGCTAAAATATTTGCCTTTACACCGCTTCCGAGACCGTCAGCCAAAACCAGAATTATTCCGTCATCATCACGAACAGTCTGCACCATATCACCGCAAAGCTCTTCGCCGTATTTTATAATGCTTTTATATGCCGATTCAACACATAAATCATTCATCCTGCAATGTCTCCTTAAGCTTTGTAAGAGCAATTTTTGTTTCTGCCGTTGTTTCGCCTAATAAGGACGCAATCTCCTGAACAATACGCATCTGTTTTTCGATTACTTTGTCGGTAATTTCGACAGCGGCGGCACCCTGAGCAGTTCTTCTGCTCTTGCTTTCTTCCTCTTGGGTAATGTCCTTCATCATTATCATAATGATGTGGTATTCTCTGTCGTAAACTATTGTTTCTTCCACATATTTTTCATATTCTGCAAGGTATTTTCTGTTGGCGTACACATTTTTGCCGGTTGACTGAACAAGAAAATAATCAGTAGGGTCAAGTAACCTTACAACAGGATCACCTATTAAATCAGTACTGTTGGGGAGGTTAAAAATTTTTCTGGCTGAGCCGTTCAAAAGAGATATGTTAAGGTGTTCGTCCAATACAAGAATACCGTTGGGCGTGTTTTTTATAATAGTATCGGAAAAGCTTTCGGATTTTTCTTTAATATAAGGCAAGCACATAGAAATATCTGCTTTTCCCTGAAGTACCGCTATAGCCTTTTCTCTGCAGGTATTGTAACCGCATGAGCCACAGTTTAGGTGCTTTTCAGGGCTGGTTTTGCCCATTTTGCGGAGAACTTCCTCAATTGCGTTGCTACCGGGCATAACCTCTGTTTTTCCCTCGTAAGCAAACCCACGCGCCAAGTCAACACCGTTTGAGTCAACATCATAGTGTGTGACATGCACATCTTTATGTACTGAAACATTGCACGCTAAGGGGTTGTGAAGGTTTTTTTTCATCAAAGGTCCTTCGGTACAGCTTCCTGAACAAGCAGACATTTCAATAAAGCAGTTTTCGAGATTTCCGTTTTCTATTTCTGCAAGTGCCTCTATACATTTTGCTGTGCCGTCAATCACAAGGTAATTAAAATCATCCGCTTTTTCCATCGTAGCAAGTACACCGCCCGATGTAGGGAAAAGGTTTGTAAGGTGTTTATTCTGAGCAGAGTTTGACTTTGTGATTTCCACTCCTGCATCCTTTAGCATCATATCAAATTCTTCAAACGTTAGCGCCACATCTATTGCGCCGGGGTATTTTTCTATTTCAGCTTTTTTAGATATACAAGGGCCAACAAAAACCACCGCTGCGTCAGGGTGGGTTTCCTTTAAAATTTTACCGTGAGCGTGCATAGGTGTAACCACATTTGCAAGGTACTTCACCGCTCCCGGAAAATGCTTTTCTATCAAAAGATTCACACTGTGACAGCAACTGGATATTATAACTTTTGTTTTGCGCTGATTAACAAGTTTTTCGTATTCTTTTTTTACTATAAGCGCACCTTTAGCTGTTTCGTCACAATACGATATTCCAAGCTTTTTTGCCGCTGAATCAATATCAGCAAGGGAAAAACCGCGATACCACGCCGCGTATGACGGCGCCAAAGACACAATAACCTCCCTACCCGAAGCTAAAAGCTCACGAACATCGTCTGCATCGTTTCGTATTTGCTTGGCGTTTTGAGGGCAAACAACATAACACTCACCGCACAAAATACACTCGTCTCTTATAATGTGCGCCTGTTCATCTGTCATGCGAAGTGCCTTAATAGGGCAGTTTCTTATACATTTATAGCAGTTTTTACAGTTAGAATCTGCTGTTTTTAAACAATGATTCATATTTTTCCCTCACTTTTAAAACTTTTCTGCTGCTTATACTCTAAAAAAATTTTATCATATCTGCACACAAATATCAATAAAAAAATCTTCCGCAGAAATCTACGGAAGATTTTAATAATTTATTTAATTTTAGAATCCCATTCCGCCCATTCCGGGAGCTGAAGCTTGAGGTGCTTCGGGTTCGGGTTTGTCTGCAACTAAGCTTTCTGTTGTTAATACCATAGCTGCAACGCTTGCTGCGTTCTGTAAAGCTGAGCGTGTAACCTTGGCAGGGTCAACAATACCTGTTGCCATCATATCTACATATTCCTCTGTTAATGCATTAAAACCAATAGCATCATCTGCTTCTCTTACTTTTTCAACGATCACAGAACCCTCTAACCCTGCGTTTTTAGCAATCTGCTTAACAGGTTCGTCAAGTGCCTTTAACACAATCTGTACACCTGTTTTTTCGTCGCCTGTGAGTTCATCAAGTAACTTCTTAACTGCTTTTGTTGCGTTAATGTATGTTGTACCGCCGCCCGGAACGATACCTTCCTCAACTGCAGCCTTTGTAGCAGCTAAAGCATCTTCGATTCTTAATTTCATTTCTTTCATTTCAGTTTCTGTTGCAGCACCAACCTTAATAACCGCAACACCGCCTGCCATTTTAGCTAAGCGTTCCTGAAGCTTTTCTCTGTCAAAGTCTGATGTTGCTTCTTCCATTTCTACTTTAATCTGAGCAACACGAGCTTTAATTGCCTCAGCATCACCTGCACCGTCAACGATAATTGTGTTTTCCTTCTGGATTTTTACCTGACGAGCGCGACCAAGCTGTGTAATCTGTGTTTCTTTAATATCTAAACCTAATTCCTCTGTAATAACTTCGCCGCCAGTGAGTATGGCAATGTCTTTTAACATTTCCTTTCTTCTGTCGCCAAAGCCGGGAGCTTTAACAGCAACACAGGTAAATGTACCACGGAGCTTGTTAACTAAAAGTGTAGCTAAAGCTTCGCCTTCTACATCTTCTGCAACAATTACCAATTTCTTGCCTTGATTTACAATCTGCTCAAGGATTGGTAAGATGTCCTGAATGTTAGAAATCTTTTTATCTGTGATTAAAATGTAAGCGTCGTCTAAAACAGCTTCCATTTTGTCTGTATCTGTTACCATATAGGGTGAGATATAACCACGGTCAAACTGCATACCCTCAACAACCTCTGAATATGTTTCAGCAGTCTTTGATTCTTCAACAGTAATAACGCCATCGTTAGTTACTTTATCCATAGCGTCAGCGATAAGCTCGCCAATGCGTTCGTCTGCTGCAGAAATTGCTGCAACTCGTGCAATATCTTCCTTGCCCTTTACTTTTTCGCTAGACTGTGTAATGAACTTAACAGCTTCATCAACTGCTTTCTGGATACCCTTTCTAACAATCATAGGGTTAGCGCCTGCAGCAATGTTCTTCAATCCCTCGTGGATTAACGCCTGAGCAAGTAATGTTGCTGTTGTTGTACCGTCACCTGCTACATCGTTTGTTTTTGTAGCAACTTCTTTTACTAACTGTGCACCCATATTTTCGAATGCGTCTTCTAACTCAATTTCTTTAGCAATTGTAACACCATCGTTTGTAATTAATGGTGCGCCGAATTTTTTATCCAATACTACATTTCTACCCTTGGGGCCCATTGTAACCTTTACTGTATCTGCTAAGTGGTTAACGCCACGCTCAAGGGCTTTTCTCGCTTCTTCGCCGTAAATAATATCCTTTGACATTTCAATTACCTCCGTTACTGAATCTTAGCTAAAACATCACTCTGGTTTAAGATGATGTATTCTTCGCCATCTAACTTTATTTCTGTGCCTGCGTATTTGCTGATAACAACCTTGTCGCCAACGGATAATTCCATTGTTACATCTTTTGTGCCAGGGCCAACTGCTACTACTTCAGCCACCTGGGGCTTTTCTTTAGCTGCTGCGGTTAAGATGATGCCACTCTTTGTTGTTTCTTCCATTTCTACCATTTTGATAACTACTCTTTCGCCTAAGGGCTTAATGTTCATAATGGTTACCTCCATTTATATGAATTATATTTTAAACTTAAATTTAGCACTCTAATCCTTTGAGTGCTAACCGAATATAATATTAGCATAGTTTGGAAATCTTTGCAACCCTTTTTTTCTAAATTCATTTTTAATTAACAATTGTGTTTTATGTAATTTTCTGTTATACTATAAAGAGATATTTTTTTGGAGGTGTTTTGTTTTGAAAATTGCAGTAATCGGTGGCGGTCCCGCAGGCATTATGGCAGCATCCGCTGCTGCAGCTTTGGGTGCGGATAGTTTAATAATAGAACAAAACTCCTATTTAGGCAAAAAAATGGGCATAACAGGAAAAGGCAGGTGTAATATCACCAATGCCTGCGACATTCGGGATTTTATTGCTAACATTCCCGTAAATGGAAAATTTATGCACAGTGCATTTTATGCCTTTTCAAATGACGATATGATAGAACTACTCTCCCGTTACGGTGTCGAAACAAAAATTGAACGCGGAAGCAGAGTGTTTCCCGTGTCCGACAAGGCAAAAACAGTAGTTGACGCATTAAAAGCATACGCTAAGGACTGCGGTGTTCGCGCTGTACAGGATAAGGTTTTGTCCGTTCAAAAAACCGATTCAGGATTTTTATTGAATTTAGAAAAACGGGGTAAGCTATCCTGTGATAAAGTAATTATTGCAACAGGCGGAGCGTCGTATACTGCAACAGGCTCAACAGGCGACGGATACCGATTTGCATCTGAATTGGGGCATACTATCGTTACTCCTACTCCATCCCTTGTGCCTCTTACCACTAAAGGCGATGTGGCTAAAAAACTGATGGGGTTATCATTAAAAAATATTGAAATAACTGTTAAAGACGCAAGTGGAAAAAAGTGCTACACTGATTTTGGTGAAATGTTATTTACGCATTTTGGTGTATCAGGTCCTGTAATACTTTCTGCAAGCTCCCATCTTCGCGATTTTGGCAAGAATAAATATACTCTTTCCATAGATTTAAAGCCTGCTTTAGATGCTGAAAGCTTAGATAAACGAATTTTGCGTGACTTCGGTAGTGAGTTAAACCGAGACTTTATAAATTCCTTAGACGAGTTATTGCCTAAGAAAATGATACCTGTAATTATAGAGCTATCAGGTATTCCCGAGCGCAAAAAAGTAAGAGATATAACAAAGGCAGAACGCCAAAGCTTAGTTGAGCTTTTAAAAAGTTTTACTCTGGAGATAACAGGCACACGCCCCATAAACGAGGCAATTATTACCTCAGGCGGTGTTTCGGTTAAAGAGATAAATCCTAAGACTATGGAATCTAAAATTGTTTCAGGGCTGTATTTTGCAGGCGAAGTAATTGATGTTGATGCGTACACTGGCGGATTTAACTTGCAAATTGCCTATTCTACAGGGCACTTGGCAGGAGAATCAGCCGGAAAGGAATGGTAAAATGTTATACGAAAACGAAGAAATAATTGAGCGTGCCGTTCTTTGCGGTGTTCACACAGGAGCAGTTGATGTACTCTCCGATACAACAGAAGAAACAATAGCCGAGCTTGAGCGCTTAGCCGATACCGCCGGAGCTGAAACTGTAGGCTACATGATACAGAATAAATCTCAGATAGAAAAGGCAACCTACATTGGTGAAGGCAAAATCGAGGAACTCAAAAACGCCTGCGGAGAGTTAGAAGCCAATCTCGTTATATTCGATGACGAACTCTCCCCTATGCAGATAAGAAATTTAGAAGACAGACTCAATGTGCGTGTTATTGACCGAAGTATGTTGATTTTAGATATTTTTGCACGCCACGCTGTAACAGGCGAGGGTAAAATTCAGGTAGAGTTGGCACAGCTTAGATACTTACTCCCCCGTTTGACAGGTATGGGCTCTAAGCTTTCGCGACTTGGCGGTGGCGTCGGAACTCGTGGTCCCGGTGAAACCAAGCTTGAAACAGACAGACGACACATTTACAGAAGAATTGACCACTTAAAGGAAGAACTTTCTGAAGTTAAGAAACACAGAGAGCTTTTACGCTCACGCAGAAAGAAAGAAAACCGCTATATGGTGGCAATTGTAGGCTATACAAACGCAGGTAAATCTACTCTTTTGAATCATCTGACAGGAGCAGATGTGTTAGCTCAGGACAAGCTCTTTGCCACACTTGACCCTACAATCCGCGGTCTTACCCTTTCTGACAAGCGTGAGATTATGCTTGTTGACACAGTTGGATTTATAAGAAAGTTGCCCCACCATCTGATTGAGGCATTCAAGTCAACATTGGAAGAGGCAGTGTATGCTGATTTACTTTTAATTGTAGCTGATGGTGCAGATTCAGAAGTTGATATGCACTTAGAGATCGTGTCAAGACTTCTTTCTGACATCGGCGCAGCAGAAAAGCCCAAGTTGATTGTATTTAATAAGTCTGATTTAATCCCTGAAGGCAAAAATTTAACTGTTTTATCAGGTGGTGCGCCTTTTGTTGAAATAAGCGCAAAAGAAGGCATAGGAATTGACAAGTTGTTGGCAAAATTAGAGGATTTAGTCCCCGGCAAAAAGAAAAAAATTACACTTTTAATACCCTACTCAATGGGACAGATAGTGTCAGAAATTCATGCAAATCAATCCATTCTTGATGAAAGCTACGAAGCAGAAGGAACACGCATAACAGCGTTACTTGATGCTGCTACCTATTCAAAGTACAGAGAGTTTGTGACGGAGGAACACAATGAATAAAGGTATGGTTTATAAAACTGTATATAAAAAGGGTAACGCCGAAATTGTGGAAAAAAAGTCGCGCTTCATTGCATCTGTTTCCCCTGTTACGACAGAGGAAGAAGCCATTGCCTTTGTAAACTCCGTCAAAGCGCAATATCGTGACGCCCGCCACAATGTGTACGCTTATGTAGTTTCGGAAAACAATATTTCTCGTTTTACTGACGACGGCGAACCGTCAGGCACTGCAGGTGCACCTGTTTTGGATGTTTTGCTAAAGGAAGGTTTAACCGATGCCGCAATTGTAGTTACAAGATACTTTGGCGGAACTTTGCTTGGCACAGGCGGTTTGGTAAGAGCTTATGGAAAAGCTGCAAAAGACGGGGTTTTGGACGCCAAAATTTGCGAAAAAATTTACTGTCACGAATTGTCGTTGCACTCGCCATATGACCTCCACGGAAAAATTAAATACATAGTGGACAACGGCGACTACATTGAGGGTGCTACTGAATACGGCGCAGATGTAGAAATGACTGTTTTTGTAAAATACGATTTACTGGATAAATTTTTAAAAGAAATTAACGATGCTACAAACGCATCTATCACCCCCCAAATCGTTGGCGAAATGTATATAGACAAAATAATAAGCGAGTGAATTATCACTCGCTTATTATTTTCTAATGGTATAGTTTTCCGTTTTCGTACTTTGGCTCATAACTTACATTTATGCCAAGCTTCTTTAATATTTTTTCATCCTCAGCACTCAATATTACCGTAAAGTGTGCATCACTTCCCCGAAGATTTTTAAGCTGTTCTTTTGCCTTTTTAGCCACATCTGACGAAAGGGCTGAGATTGTCAGAGCAATCAAAATTTCGTCGGTATGAAGTCTGGGATTTTTATTCATCAGGTATTCTGTTTTAAGATTACAGATAGGCTCTAAAACATGGGCGGAAATAAGGTGCGTTTCCTTATCAATATTACCCAACGATTTTAAAGCATTCAAAAGCAAGGCTGACGCCGCGCCCAAAGTAGACGAAGTCTTTCCTGTAACGATTCTTCCGTCAGGAAGCACCATTGCTCCTGCAGGCGCGCCTGTTTCCGCTTCTCGCTCTAAAGCCTCGGGTACTGCCGCCAAATACTCAGGGGTAATTCCCACCTGATTCATCAAAAGCTTGATTTTTTCTACCTGAGTGTCAGAACCCTTTCCACGAAAAGCATCGGCAGATGCCTGAAAATACCTTCTTATAATTTCCCGCTTTGAAGCGTCTCTGCAGGCTTCATCATCAAAAATGCAGTTTCCTGCCATATTTACACCCATATCTGTAGGTGATTTATAGGGGGACGAGCCTTGAATTTTTTCAAAAATTGTATTTAAAACAGGGAAAATCTCAACATCTCTGTTGTAGTTTACTGCCACTTCGCCATAAGCATCATAATGCAGAGGGTCAATCATATTAACATCGTTTAAGTCTGCCGTTGCCGCCTCATAAGCAAGGTTAACAGGGTGATTAAGAGGCAAATTCCAAACAGGGAATGTTTCAAATTTTGCGTACCCTGCCGCTATACCGCGCTTATAATCGTGGTAAAGCTGGCTTAAACAGGTTGCCATCTTACCGCTGCCCGGACCGGGTGCTGTGATTACAACAAGAGAATGAGTTGTTTCAATATATTCATTTTTGCCAAGTCCCTCCTCACTTACGATGTAAGGAATATCCGAGGGGTATCCTTTTATTGTATAATGGCGGTAACACTTAACACCGCGTTTTTCCAAAAGCTTGTAAAATGCGTTTGCCTGTGGCTGTTCGTTAAAGCGCGTTAACACAACACCGCCAACATAAAGTCCCATTTCACGGAATGTATCAATAAGTCTTAACACATCGTTGTCATAGGTGATTCCCAGGTCGCCGCGTGTTTTATTTGCCTGAATGTCCTCAGCGTTGATTGTAATGACAATTTCAGCATCGTCCTTTAACTGCTGAAGCATACGGATTTTGCTATCAGGTTCAAACCCTGGCAAAACTCGAGATGCGTGATAGTCATCAAAAAGCTTTCCGCCAAACTCCAAATAGAGCTTTCCGCCGAACTGTGCAATACGTGCCTTTATCTGCTCTGATTGCATAGTAAGATATTTTTCATTTGAAAAGCCTGTCTTGTTCGTAGCGCACACTTCCTTTGCGAAAATAATAACAGATAAATTATATCACAATTAAGTACATTTTAAAAGTATTATTTTTATTTTTTTCAAAAAATTGTATTGATTTTAGGTATTTTTGTGATATTATAAAAATATAATATCACTTTGGAGGTTATTTTAATGGTAAAACATATGATTGTATGGTCTTTAAAAGACGGCATCGACAAGGATGCGGTTAAAGCTGAAATCAAAAAGCAGTTGGAAGATTTAACAGGAAAAATCGACGGACTTTTAGAAATGAAAATCATCACAAACGGTCTTGACTCATCTAAGGGCGATCTTTTTATGGATTCTACATTTGAATCTGTCGAGGCGCTTAAGGTTTACGCTGTTCATCCCTTGCATGTAGCTGTTGCCGACGGCATTGTAAGACCAAATACAGCATCACGCGCTTCATACGATTATGAAATATAAGCAAAATAATAATCACAGGCAGAGCTCCGGCTCTGCCTGTTTTTTTCCAAAAAAGGGGTGGAGCCCTTTATGCACGAATGCAAACAAGGGCTCCTAATATAGTGTTATAATGTGAATGGCTGGTTTATGCCTCTATTGAGGCTGATTGTGTTGCATTGACAGATGATGCTTCTTGAGCTAAAATCTCATCACGCAGTTTGTGTGCGCCGGAGATAACAAACTGAAGTGCTATCATAACAATAGCCATCATACCTGCCATAATAAATATGATAAGCTTGTAATTACCAAACATATCGTAAAAACTGTTAATCAAAGGACTGCCGACCGCATAGCCTGCGGTGTTGAATGAAACGAAAAGTCCAAGGATTTTTGTATATGACTTTTCGCCAAACAAATCTGCTGCATACAAGGGAAGCATAATAGTTTCTAACGGCAATGCAATTGCAGAAAATATACCGCAACCCATAGCCATTGTTCTGCCCTGAGCTGAATCGTTTGCAAGTCCCATCATTATCATTGATGCACAAGCCGCGGCGCAACATATTGTAATGGTTTTACGAAGACCAATTTTATCGTACATAAAGCCCGCTAAAAACTTAGAGCCTGTCAGGCATAATGACGCAACAGAAGCAACTGATGCAATGTATGCCGCGTCTATACCGCTGTCACTGTAGTGAGGTGCTCGGATAGAGCCTACACCCTGTAAAATCATACCTGTCAAGAAAATACAAACAGCTGCGCCGTAAAAATACGCTTTTTTTACTACAACCGAATACTCAACGCCAACCCACTGTCTGCCACGCTTTTTCTTGGAAGGAGTAGGTGTGTCGTCGGCTTCGTCTCTAGGCTTTTGTTTAAAGAATATAGCAATTAAAATCATTGCCGCAATTAAAATGCAAGTAACTAATTTATAGGCATTCTGATAACCAAAAGGATTGCCTACTTCGTTTATTATGGGAGATACGATTTGAGCTGCAATAGCACCTCCAATACCGTTAACAGCTAAAACTGCACCCATAATTGTGCCTGTATTTTCCTTGCACCAGCGGTTTATGATACCGCCAACCATAGCAGTGCCGCAAAACGAAAATCCAATACCACTTAGTACTTCTGCTAAATAAAACAGAAATACATTAGTCGCCAAAGAGTTAATCACTGTTGATGCTATCAAGAATACAAAACCGGACAAAATCAGTTTTTTTGTACCGAACTTGTAAACTAAATAACCGAAAAAGATATTTGTTATGGATGTTGCAATAAATCGGCAACTGTAAGCAAACGAATAAGCACTTCTGGGAATATTGTTCGCTTCGGTAATCGCCTTCATATAAAGGTCTTTGTTTGAACTGCAAAAGCCTAATGATACAAATATCATAAAGGCACACATTATTACATTAATCCACTTTTGATTTCTTTTCCACCAACTGACTTGAGCTTCCATCGCACATTCTCCTAACTTTATATTATATATTTTACGAATATTATTTTAACAGATTTCCGACACTCACGCTACAACTATATTTTGAAAAGCTTTAATAATATTTGGATTTTAAACATAAATTAAAAAGGCACTCCCGAAAGGAGTGCCTTCAATATTATTGTTTTAAACACTTATGCGCTGTTTTCACCATTCTACTCAAAGTCATCTGCTGTAATGAATGTATAACCCGCATCGTGCAATGTTTTTGCCATCATACGGAACTTGTCCGCCATATCGGGCTGATAAGCAAAATAGTCAGGATAGAAATACTGCTCGTGGTTGCCACAACCAATATATTCGTGACCTTTTGCGATTTCTTCTTTAAGTCTTTTCCCAACATCCTCAACGCTATAAAGGTTCAGGCAGGGGCCACCGCCATACTGACGATAACGAAGTCCTGTTCCCTCATCAACAATTGAGCTGTTTGTATGTAAATATTTTTCAGCTTCTTCCTGTGAAATATGGTTATAAGCACAAATTGATGAAGATATAGCTTTATTTGCTCCCGGCCTTGTATAAAGTCTTGTTTCTGGCTGACGATTCTGCAACAATCTGAAAGAATGACCGTAAGGAAGGCTTTCAGGGTTACCGTCGTATTCCTTTGTAGGACCAACGCTGGGACACATAAACACAGCTCCGCAATCACGCATTGCAAGGCAAGCTTCACGGCTGATGGGCAACCAATGAGGAAGAACTGCTTGTGAAATAGAGCCTTCGCCCGCAAATCTCTTAATCTCATTCATTATGAGCATATAGTCTTTCTTTACATCTTCATATTTACCGTTTACATACGGATAATCGGGAAATTCCTGCTTCGCGTGGAAAGCAAATTTTAACCAGTCAGAATTTGCTTCAAACTCTGCCTTATAGGTATCGGGAACTTCTGACAATGTGAATTCATCACTTCCGTAGAAAAAGTCTGTACGGTAAAAAAGATTAAGCTGAACCGTCAATCCCCACTTGTCGTGGCATTCTTTTAAAAGTTTAAAATATGCGTTGTCAAAGATTGATGCAGGCTTTTCACGCGATACATCACGCAAACACCAGATAACATCGTCAATAAAAAAGTATGCTTGTTTTTTCATGACTACACTTCCTTAAATAAAAATTTGGTACACCTTTATTCTAATGTAAAGAAATTCAAATTTCAACAACTATATTTCGAAAAAGTTAAATTATATTTGGAAATAACAACAGGCGGAAAGGAATAACCTTTCCGCCTGTTGTTATTTTATTTACATATAACCGTAATTCTTGTTATATCTTCTTGAGCTATATTTGTATCAAGGTGGAAATAATAGTCTGTGTGACCGTTGCCCTTACCTTGGGATACTTTAGTTATTTTCTGTTCCTCTCCATTAATATAAATTTTAATGTGCTCATTTGCCTTATCAGCATTTTCGGCGAGCAGTTCTCCATCATACCTTACTGTTACTGTTTCTCGCAGTAAATTATTTAACTCCTCAGTTTGGAAAAGAACTCTCTGATACAGAGAAAAACCGATTTTAATGCCCTCCTGCCAATCACAGTAAAGTCTTAAATAGTCCAAATAATCAAGATTTTCACCTTCGGAAACATATCCGTCAGGTGTTTTTTGCCAGTTAAGTGTAAATGAATTTATTGGTTGTGACAAATCACTTTCGCGGTTTATTTCGTGTAAATCTATTGACCAACTGTCTACATAGTTATAACAAATTTTTCTTTCTTCAGGATGCCATACAACCTTACCGTAGCACAAAAGCTCGTCAATAAAAATTATGGTTTCTCCACCGATATTAAATGATTGTACAAGGTTTCCGTCCAAATAAGTTTTTATGTCAGTATCATAGATTTTAGCTTTTTTTGCACCTACGGGAGCCGTTAGTTCTTCGGGTGTGTATGTTGATGTTATTTTATTATTGAGTCTGTAAACTTCAAGAGTTCTTATGCTGTCATCATACTTTACACCAAAGCCATACTGAAGCAAATCCTCTGCAACAATCCCTGTAAAGCCATCAATGTTAAAGGAACGGATAGGTGCATCGTTGATATAAGCCACAATATCTGTATGAAGTGCATACTTAGAACTATCTGCACTCACACCACACATCATACAGGCGCATATCAAAAAGGTCAATAATACTGTAAATAATCTTTTCATAACTTATCTCCCTTCATATTGATATATTGATTGTATCACAATGCCTGTGTTTTTGCAATATTCTTACAGCACCTCTGCCAAATCGTAAATAAGCCTTTCTGTTTTTTCCCAACCAAGGCAGGGGTCTGTGATTGACTTCCCGTAAATGCCTTCTTCGGGCTTTTGCGCTCCGTCCTCAATATAACTTTCTATCATAAGACCTTTTACAATCTTTTTAACATCATCAGAATGACGACAACTGTGAAGAACCTCTTTTGCAATTCTTGGTTGTTCTGCCCATTTTTTACCTGAATTTGCGTGGTTTGTATCGATTATAACCGCAGGATTTAAAAGTCCTGATTTTTCGTAAGTTTCTGCCAAATGAATAAGGTCTTCGTAATGGTAGTTAGGCATAGATTGTCCGTGTTTGTTCACATAACCTCGCAATATCGCATGAGCGAGAGGGTTGCCTTTGCTTTCTACCTCCCAGCCTCTGTAAATGAATGTGTGGGAATGCTGCGCTGCCGTAATCGAATTCATCATAACGGAAATATCGCCTGCTGTGGGGTTTTTCATTCCTACAGGAATGTCAAGTCCGCTTGAAGTTAAGCGATGCTTTTGATTTTCAACAGACCTTGCACCAATTGCAACATAGGACAAAATATCCGAAAGGTATCTGTAGTTTTCAGGGTAAAGCATTTCGTCTGCACAGGTAAAGCCAGTCTCTTTGATAGCCCTTATGTGAAGATTTCTGATTGCTACAACACCCTTTAACATATCCTCGCCCTTATTGGGATCAGGCTGATGAAGCATACCCTTGTAGCCGTCGCCCGTTGTGCGGGGTTTGTTTGTGTAAATTCGTGGAATGATAAGGATTTTGTCCGAAACCTTATCCTGCACTTCTCTTAAGCGAGAAATGTAGTCTAACACGCTGTCGTCTTTATCTGCCGAGCAAGGACCTATAATTAAAATAAATCTTTGGTTGCGTCCTTCAAAAATCGCCTTGATTTCCTCATCGCGCTTTACCTTTATTGCCTCAAGCTCGGGTGTGAAAGGGTACTGTGCCTTTATATCCATAGGGATTGGTAATTTGCGTTTGAATTCCATATTCATTTTAAATTCCTCCAATATAATTATTTCTTGTCAAACAATGCTCTGCGCTCTGTTGAGTGACGCATCATTTTTCTCATTTCGTCGACATCCTCTTCCTCAAGCATTGATTTAAGTTCGTTGAATTTATTTATAAACATATCCATTTGGCAGAGGAGTGCCTCTTTATTTGCCATAAACAGTTCACTCCACATAAGGTCGTTTATTCGCGCAATGCGAGTTAAATCACGGAAAGAGTCACCTGTGAATTTTTCCATATTTTCACGGTCGTTGCAGGTCATCAGGGTTATTGCTATGCAGTGAGTAAGCTGCGAAAGAAAGCCTATCATTTCGTCGTGTTCTTCAGGTGAAAGCGTGGTGACATTGGAAAATCCTAAAAGTCTGCCAAGCTCCATACAAGTGCTGATTGCCTCAGGAGTGTTTTTGTCAGTGGGGGTGACAATATAGTTTGCCCCAACAAACATCTGGTCAGTGCTGTTTTCAACTCCCGAAACCTCTCGCCCTGCCATAGGGTGGGCGGCAATAAACTCAACATCTGAACGGAGAATATCCTGTATTTTATACACGATACTTCCCTTTACGCCTGTTACATCTGTTATGAGCGCACCGCTTTTTAAAAGGTTTTGGTTTTGCTCAATCCATTCCATAAAAACATGAGGATACAATGCAAATATAACAAGGTCAGCGTCTTTAATCAATCTTTCATCAATCTCTGTTGAGCCTTCGTCAATAATGTTTTCTTTGATTGCATAATCTATTGCGCTTTGCTCTTTAGTAATGGCGCTGATACGAAAACCAAATCGCTTTAACGCCTTGGCATAACTACCTCCCAAAAGTCCAAGCCCCACTATAAGTATTTTTTTGCTTATGTCTACTATCATTTTGGTTTCTCCTTTATATTTCACTGTGAGGTGCAAATGTGCCCGCAACCTTAAGCTCGTCGCACTCTTTGTTTAATTCGCAAAGCATTTCTTTGCCTTTGTCCGTGTCTGTTGTGCCATCGATTTCGATATAGAAATAATACTGCCACGAATGTTTCTTTAAAGGTCTGCTTCTGAGAGCCGTCATATTATAGCCGTATTTTCCTATAATGCTTAAGGCATTTGCCAAAGACC
>JAGBXV010000026.1 GCA_017629115.1 Clostridia bacterium
AAGCTATGTTGAGTCTTCAGCAGGCGTAGCAGCAGGTGGTAGAACAGGGCTTACAGCTTTAACAACAGGTATTCTGTTCTTAGTTGCTATTCCTTTAGCTCCTATCTTCTTAGCTATCCCCAGCTTTGCAACAACACCCGCTATGTTGTTCGTAGGTTTACTTATGCTTTCAGCAGTTACACAGATGGATTTTGATGGCGATATTGCAGACGCAATCGGCGGCTTCTTGGCTATTGTTATGATGCCTTTTGCATATTCAATTGCAACAGGTATTATGTTTGCTATTATTTCATGGGTTGTTCTTAAAATCTTCACAGGTAAATTTAAGGATATTTCACCCATTATGTGGATTTCAGTTGCCCTCTTTGCAATTTACATCTATACAATGGTAGCGTAAATTAAGCTTATTTGAGGCGGTCAAATGACCGCCTCTTTTTTGTGTCCTTTTACATATAAAAACCATTTACTTTATCTATTTTTTATGGTAAGATAAAAAATAGATACGATATTTTGGAGAGTGGTCTTATGTACAATCCTAAATCCATGAAGGCAACAGAGTTTATTTCTCACGAAGAAATTCAGGACACCTTAGACTACGCTGAAAAAAATAAAGAAAATATAGAGTTGATAGATTCAATCATAGCCAAAGCAAAGCTGCGCAAGGGTCTTACCCATCGTGAGGCAGCGGTCTTACTAGCTTGTGAAATTCCCGAAAAAATACAGGAGTGCTACGATTTAGCCCAGCAGATAAAAAAAGACTTTTACGGCAACCGCATTGTTATGTTCGCACCACTTTACCTTTCAAACTACTGTGTGAACGGCTGTGTTTATTGCCCCTATCATATGAAAAACAAGCACATCGCAAGAAAAAAACTCACACAGGAAGAAATTAAAGCAGAAGTTATCGCACTTCAGGATATGGGACACAAGCGCTTAGCTTTAGAGGCTGGTGAACACCCCACAATAAACCCCATTGAGTATATTTTAGAAAGCATTGAAACGATTTACTCAATAAAGCATAAAAACGGCGCAATCAGACGAGTGAATGTAAACATTGCGGCAACAACTGTTGAAAATTACAAAAAGTTGAAAGATGCCGGAATCGGCACATATATACTGTTTCAGGAAACTTATCACAAGGAAAGCTACAAGGCTTTGCACCCCACAGGTCCAAAGAGTGATTACGACTACCACACCGAGGCTCACGACCGAGCTATGGAGGCGGGTATTGACGATGTAGGTCTTGGCGTGTTGTTTGGACTTGAGCTTTATAAGTACGAGTTCGCAGGTTTGCTTATGCACGCAGAGCATCTAGAGGCTGTGTTTGGCGTTGGGCCTCACACAATTTCTGTGCCACGCTTAAAGCGTGCTGATGACATTGACCCTGACCAGTTTGACAACGGAATTTCTGACGAAATTTTTGCAAAGCTGTGCGCTTTAATCAGAATTTCAGTTCCCTACACAGGTATGATAATTTCCACCCGTGAAAGCAAGGAGGTTCGTGAAAAAGTGTTGCGCCTTGGCGTGTCCCAGATAAGCGGTGCGTCAAAAACCTCTGTTGGGGGATACGCAGAATCCGAGCCTGAGGACGAAACCAGCGAACAGTTTGATGTAAGCGACAAGCGCACCTTAGACGAGGTTGTGCGATGGTTAATGGAGGAGGGCTTTATTCCATCTTTTTGTACCGCTTGTTACCGTGAGGGCAGAACAGGCGACCGCTTTATGGAGCTTTGTAAAAACGGTCAGATTTTAAACTGTTGCCACCCCAATGCGTTGATTACATTAAAGGAATTTTTGATGGACTACGCAAGTGAAGAAACTAAAAAAATCGGCGAAGAGCTGATAAAGGCAGAAATAGAGAAAATCCCTAAAGATAAAGTAAAAGAAATATGCCGAGACCATCTTGCAAAAATCGAAGAAGGCATAAGAGATTTTAGATTTTAGGAGGGCGCTATGAGTTTAAATGCTACACCGTCATCTGAGCGTGTTCATATAGGCTTTTTTGGCAGGACCAATGCAGGCAAATCAAGCGTAGTAAATGCAGTTACAAATCAGGCGCTTTCTATCGTGTCGGAAGTTTCGGGCACAACCACTGACCCGGTATCTAAGGCAATGGAGCTTTTGCCTTTGGGTCCTGTTGTGATTATAGATACCCCCGGCTTTGATGATGAAACAGAGCTTGCTGAACTCCGTATGGAAAAAGCCCGTCAGGTAATTGCAAAATGCCACATTGCTGTTTTAGTTGTTGATGCAACAATAGGTTTGGGCAATGCTGACGAGGAGCTTATCAGAATTTTTACCCAAAAAAATATAAATTACATTATTGCATATAATAAATGTGATTTGGCTCGTGCTGACGGCTTGTGTGTCAGCGCGCTGACTGGCGAGGGCATCGAAGAACTGAAAGAAGCTATCGCACGGCTTTCCCCTGAAGAAAAAACAAGGAAAATCGTAGCCGATTTAATATCGGCAGGTGACATTGTGGTGCTTGTTACGCCTATTGACGAATCTGCACCCAAAGGAAGAATAATCCTTCCCCAACAGCAAACAATCAGAGATATTTTAGATGCTGACGCAATGTGTTGCGTGTGTAAGGAAACAGAGCTTAAAAAGACATTGGAAAATATCGCCACACCACCCAAAATGGTGATTTGCGACAGTCAGGTGTTTAAGGAGGTGGCAAGCATTGTGCCCCAAAGCATACCCCTTACATCATTTTCTATTTTAATGGCACGCTATAAAGGTTTTCTTGATATGGCGGTGGGTGGCATTGAGGCAATGAAAAGCCTTTCTGACGGCGACACGGTTTTAATTGCTGAGGGCTGTACTCATCACAGGCAGTGTCAAGACATCGGTACTGTTAAAATCCCGAAAGGATTAAAAAAATACACAGGCAAAACACTTAACATAAAAACTGTATCGGGTACAGAATTTTACGAGGATTTAAGCGGAGTTTCTTTGGTAATTCATTGCGGAGGCTGTATGCTGAATGATAAAGAAATGAAAAACCGAATGGAAAAAGCAAAAAGCCAAAATGTCCCCGTAACAAACTACGGTATAGCATTGGCGGAATTTTCGGGCATATTAAAAAGAAGCTTGGAGGCTGTATATGGAAAATAAAGCATTTTTTAACATTGGCTACGGACTTTATATTCTCACTACCAACGAAAACAAAGACAACGGCTGTATTATAAACACCTTTATGCAGGTGACCGACATACCCAAGCGAGTAGCGTTGGCGGTAAATAAGGATAATCTTACTTGTACTGAACTTTTATCGTCGGGTAAGTTCTGTGTATCGGTAATTGATGAAAGTGCCGATTTTGAGCTTTTTAAGTGGTTTGGTTTTAGGAGCGGGCGGACCTGCCACAAATTCGATGATTTTAATGACGCAAAGCGTGCCGAGAACGGCGTTTTGTATATTACCAAAAACACAAATGCTTACTTTGCAGGCACGGTAATCGAAAGCCGTGACTTGGGCACACACATTTTATTTATAGCGGAAGTTACAGAGGCAGAGGTGCTTTCTGACAAAAAGACCACCACCTACACATACTATCAGGAAAATATCAAGCCCGCCCCTGAAACAAAGAAGAAAGGCTGGGTTTGTAAAATATGCGGATATGTTTACGAGGGAGAGGAATTGCCTGACGATTTCATTTGCCCACTTTGTAAACACCCTGCTTCAGATTTTGAAAAGCTACAATAGGAGAGAACGAAAATGTATACAAAAATTACAGACACAATTTACTACATCGGTGTAAACGACCATGATATTGACCTTTTTGAGGGACAGTATGTTGTTCCAAACGGTATGGCGTACAACTCTTATGTTATAAAAGACGAAAAAACAGCCGTTATGGACACCGTTGACATCAGAAAGTCAGAAGAATGGCTTGCGAATTTAGACGAGGTTTTACAGGGCAAAGCTCCCGATTACTTAGTGGTTACTCACTTAGAGCCTGACCATGCGGGAAGCATTAAAATTTTCCGTGATAAGTACCCTGACACAGCGCTGGTTATGACAATGAAAGCCAAGAGTATGATTCCACAGTTTTTTGGTGATGAAATCGTAACAAACTGCCGTGGCGTGGTTGAGGGAGAAACCTTGGAATTAGGTGCACATACCTTAACATTTGTCACAGCGCCCATGGTCCATTGGCCTGAGGTTATGGTTGCATACGATAACCGTGACAAGGTGCTTTTTGCCGCAGATGCCTTCGGTAAGTTTGGCGCATTGGATGCACAAGAGGACTGGACCTGTGAAGCAAGAAGATATTACTTTAATATTGTAGGTAAATATGGTGCGCAGGTACAGGCATTACTTAAAAAAGCGGCAGATTTAGATATTCAGATTATCTGTCCCTTGCACGGACCAATCCTTTCCGAAAATCTCGGTTTTTACATTGACAAATACAACACATGGAGTAGCTACACTCCCGAGGACGACGGCGTTTTGATAGCTGTTGCCTCAATCTACGGAAACACAATGAAAGCGGCTAAAAAGCTCGCCGAAATTTTAACCGAAAAAGGCGCAAAAAAAGTAGTCGTTACAGACCTTGCACGAGATGATATGGCTGAAGCCTTAGAGGACGCTTTCAGATACGATAAAGTTGTATTTGCCGCATCAAGCTACGACGGTGGAGTGTTCCCCTTTATGGAAGAATTCCTGCACCACTTAAAAGCGAAGAATTACCAGAAGCGTAAGGTAGCGTTAGTTGAAAACGGCTCTTGGGGACCCACAGCCGCTAAAACAATGAAAGCAATTATCGAGCAAATGAAAGAAATTGAAATCATAGAACCCGTAGTTACAATCAAAAGCACAATGAAAGACGATACAATAGAATCGTTTGAAGTATTGGCAGATAGCTTACTTAAATAATAAAAAAGACGGTCATATGACCGTCTTTTTTATTGAACTATCTCAACTACAACATGCTTATTTTCTCTTGATGCTGCAGCCTTCATAACAGTTCTGATGCATTTTGCAATTCTGCCCTGCTTGCCAATAACCTTACCCATATCAGCATCTGCCACGCGAAGTTCTAAAACGATA
>JAGBXV010000027.1 GCA_017629115.1 Clostridia bacterium
AAATTCAACACCGTACTTATGTTAACCACATGGATAGGAACTGCAATTACCGCAATAGGCACATGGGCAATTTACTGCATACTCGAAGTTCTCGACAATTTGCTGTTGGAAACAAAAAGAGTAAAGAGCTATATCGAATTTAAAATAGACAAAGAAAACCAATAAATCATCGAAAATCAAAAGTCAGGGCGAAATGCTCTGACTTTTTGTTTTTTAAAACATCGATGCTAAATTTTCTATATTGTCTCTTTCAATTTCTTCAATACTGCGGTTATCGGGCAGTCTGTATTGCTCCTGCATTCTTTTAACATACATTCGTCTGTCCTTGTCCTTTATTTTCAGAGCATCAGTTCCTCTGCATTTCATAACCTCGCTTATTTTGTGTTCGTCTGTTAACGCATCAAATAACGCACGGAATTTCCACCAATGGAGAGTGTCACTCGTTAAATCAATGCAATACTGACTTAAAAAAGCTGCATATATAAGTGAAGAGTCGTGCGTGAAGCTAACAATCCTTTTCTGCGTCTTTGCTCGCTTAGACGGCTTTTTTGAGGCTGTTTGATTGCATCCGTAAAAGTCGATTATTGCTCCAAGCGTATCCTCGATGTTAGCAGGTAACAGTTTGTCGCAAAACGCAAGACGCAAAACCTGTGCAAATATCGTGGGAGTAATTACCTTACTCTGTGTCAGAAGTCGGTCTATTTCCACCCATACACGAAAATCTGTATTTATTTTGTATTCCGTATTACCTACGATAATTGCATCAGGAATGGACTGCGAAAAAAAGTTCATTATTTTTTATCCTTATATTCTGCATTCTTTTCAGCGCACTTCTTGTTGACATTTTCGGTGATGAAAAAGTATACATCCATTACATCATAATAACTGTCTTTTTCGGTAAATAACTTGTCTGATGTGCCTTTGCCCAAGAGCAAATCAATACATTTCTTAGCAGATGATGTCATATCCTTCAAAATTGCGTCATTAACAAGCGTGTTTTCCTTGCCTGCAATAGAACTTTTAAGAAGCTCCTGAATTTCTTCTGCCTTTGCCTGAGCTGCCATAGGGTCTATAATAAAGATATTATCTTTGATTTCGAGTTCAACATGATTATTTTTAGGTTCAAATTTCATTAGAATTACTCCTTTTAGATAAAACATATAGGGCGGTATTAAACCGCCCTATTCAAATTAAACTTCCTCTGTTGCAAATGTAGCTGTCTGCCAACCATCTGTTGTTGTTGCAGTACCTACCACAGTTTCGCCGTTTGCCTTAAATGTGCCTGAGTGAGTCATAGCGTCAGTTGAATCGCCTGAACTATCAGGAACAACCGCAAATGAGCGTTTTCTTGCTTCGAAAGTGCCTTCTGCAGTTGCCTCGCGGTTTAAGTAAACGATGAGAATTTCGCGAACTGCAGCGCTTCCGACAAGCTCGTCCTCTTCGATTTTTACGAGGTCTGAGTGAACCTCATTACCCTCAATTTCGTCAAAGTTGTAGCTCATAGATGTAGCATAACCGATTACATCTGTTCTTTCGGTTGTTTCATCTACATACTGTCTTGAGTACTCCTTGGGGTTCTTTGATGTTGAGATTTCTGTGAAACCTCTCATACGATGGTATGTAACCTTGCCATCTGTGTCGGCTATACCATAAAATGCCACTTTGTCGCTGCGGCTTACAACATCTAATACATTTTCCATTGTTTTTATCTCCCTTCTTTGTAGTAAATAAGTCTACACTGAATTTGGTATCTTGCGGTTTTTCTGTCGTTTGACATCAAATATCCGCTTGATGTGGTTTCTATTCTCAGCGATTTTTTCCCTGCCTCAAGTACAGGAAGATTTTTTGCCTTGCTCTGTTCCTCAAACCATTCCTGTAACTCCTCGTAAAAGTTTGCTGCGGCGATTTGTTTCCACACTTCAGCGTCATATTCTTCGCGTGATGCAAAGACAAACGCCGCCTGACGCATTGTACCGCCGTCAACATACTTTTTAATAATAGGAGTTGCGGGAACCTGGTCGATAGAAAAGGACACAGGATTTTCGCCGAGGTTATTGACTTTGATTTTTTTGCCCGAAACCAAAGGGCACTCTTTTTCGATATACTTTTTTATAGCGTCAATAATCATAGTAACTTAACTGTACCTCCGCTTATCTCTTCCACAACTTCAGCCCAGTCGCCTAAATGGTCAGCCTTTGCTCGTTCGAACCAAAGCCTGCCGGCTAAACCTTCGCCGCCGTTGTTTTCATAGTACTGTTTTCGTGCATAGGGCGTGTTATATTCCACCAACCCCGAGCCAATTTCTGTACTTAAAGGACCTGAATCACGCAAAACACCTGAAAGCATTGGCACATAAGGCTCACAATGGTGCAAAACCTCGCTGTCTAACGCCTGCTGCGCAGGACCGCCTTCTTCAAGTCCTCTTTTCTCTAACATTTCGCCGTGTGAATCTATGCTTACTTTGGCGTTCATACCAAATTTAAACATTTATACCGCCTCAATTCTGTAGTGGGGAAGACCGCCTCTGCGATTATCGGCTATAAATACGATTTTATAGCACAGACTTGTATCGCGTTTCTCTGAACCCACCCCGATAAACACATAATCACCGTGAGTGATAGGCAGAGTATCTTTGCCGGGGATTCTTATCTTGAAACTGTTGTTCTCGAGGAATCCGCCGTTATCGGCAACGAGTTTTCTTGATTTGTAGACTGTCGCCTGATACTCAAGTCGTTCATATGCGCCTGTGTCTTCATCTGTTAAATGATAAATTGTGATAGGTTCTAAATTTAACATAACAACCCTCCCACAATATCTACACCCCTGTAAGTGCAGTCATACGGCAAATACTGCAGGGCGGATTTATAAAGAACAGTATTTTTATCTGCGTCTTTATATGTTATGGAATAACCGTCGTTGCTCTCTAGGTGTATGTTCTTTTGTGTTTCGAATTCATACATTACATCAGCAATAGCAGACACGCA
>JAGBXV010000028.1 GCA_017629115.1 Clostridia bacterium
GAGGCGAGCAGCGTCATCAACACGTCCGTACTGGCCGCTAGCTATTTCCAAAGCTTCGTTAGCGTCCATACCCTTTTTAATCATTTCCATCATTTTGCCGAGGTGTACGAATTTGTAACCGATGATTTCGTTGTTGTCGTCAACAGCGATTTTTGTGATATAGCCTTCAGCGAGTTCTAAGTATCTGGGGCCTTTTTCGCGTGTAGCGTATGTAGTACCAACCTGTGAACGTAAGCCTTTACCTAAATCTTCAAGACCTGCACCGATGGGAAGACCGTCTTCTGAGAAAGCTGTCTGTGTACGACCGTAAACGATCTGTAAGAAGAGTTCTCTCATAGCTGTGTTGATAGCGTCACAAACTAAGTCTGTGTTCATAGCTTCTAAAATTGTCTTGCCAACCAAGATTTCTGAAGCCATAGCAGCAGAGTGTGTCATACCTGAGCAACCTACTGTTTCAACTAACGCTTCTTCGATGATACCTTCTTTAACATTTAAGGTAAGTTTACATGTTCCCTGCTGGGGAGCACACCAACCAATACCGTGTGTTAAACCGGAAATTTCTTTGATTTCTTTTACCTGTGTCCATCTGCCTTCCTGAGGAATGGGCGCGGGACCGTGATATGCGCCTTTAGCGAGAGGACACATATGTTCTACTTCAGCTGAATATTTCATTCTATTCCGCTCCTTTCAGATATATAAAATTTTATAAATAAACAAAATTCGCCGTATAAATTTTACCACAATGTCAAGTGTTTGTCAAACGGAATGGGCGAGATTTTATAAAATATATCAAATAATTGATTTTTCAAAAAAACTATGATATAATTTCTATACTTGTAAAATTTAGGAGATATACTTATCAGGAGAGAAATTATGATAAAAAAACTTATATCTACATTCCTAACAGTTTTAATATGTTTATCTGCCTTTTGTGTGATTGGAGTTTCAGCAGAAGACACCGCAAAATATACAGAGGGCTATTATACCTATACCGTGGAAAACGGCGAAGCAACAATAATAAGAGCCGACTGTGACAGTTTAGCAAACAAAGTCAGCATTCCCGCCAAATTAGGTAAATACCCTGTGACGAAAATCGGCGATTATGCTTTTTATTGGTGTAAAAATATAACAAATGTAACCATCCCCGACAGCGTAGAGACAATCGGAAAATATGCGTTCTCAAATTGTACATCCTTGACAGGTGTCACTCTTCCCGATGAAATTGATATTATTCCGGAAGGTGCATTCTTTGGTTGTACAGCTCTTTCACGTTTTGTTATTCCCGACAGCGTGACTAAAATCTACGGAAGTGCTTTTTACGGATGTACGGAGCTTCAGAACATCTCATTCCCGCGAAATCTCGAAGAAATAGGCGAATATGCATTTTATAACTGTTCATCACTGACTTCCGTTTCTGTACCCGAAAACACAACTACCATCGGAAATGCAGTATTTGCAATGTGCGAAAATCTCACATCGGCAAAACTTCCTGCAAATGTTAGCTCTTTAGGCAGAGCAGTATTCTATTGCTGCAGAAAACTTACATCTGTAAATCTTCCAGAAAACACAACCGCTATTGGTGAGGCAATGTTCTACGGTTGTGAAGATTTAAAAGAAATCACAATCCCCAAAAATGTAACAGATATCGGCGAAGGAACATTTTATTACTGTACTGCAATTACAGAAATAGAAATTCCCACAGCCGTTACAAAAATTCGTGAGTATGCCTTTGACGGTTGCGAAAATCTGGCTGCTGTTTGCTACAGAGGATCACAAAGTGATTTTGATAAAATATATACAGGCTCTAACAATCTGTCTTTAGAAAATGCCGATAAGACTTTCCTTTATGTTACCGCCTTTGAAAACAACGATGGAAAATATCATATCAGCGTCTTCGGAGTAGAGGGAACACCTGTTGTTTTTGCAGCATTCTATCAGGGCACAAAATTCGTAGATGTACAAAGCGACATATACTCACCTGATGGTGTAACTCTCGGAAGTGATAAATCCTATGACAATGTAAAGATTATGGTATGGGATTCATACTCATCACTAAAACCTATAACAGATGTACTTATTATACAAAAATAGCTTGAAAGAGCGGAAAAATTTTCCGCTCTTTTTTATTATTTTCCTATTGACAAACGGGTGATTTTAGGTTAGAATATTAGAGGTGTGAAGAGTAAAACCTTTACACCCAACAAAAAAGCGAGGTGATTTTCTTGAAAAAGACCGGCAAAGATTATGAAATCGCAATGCTTTTGGATTTTTACGGCGAACTTTTGACAGAAAAACAGCGTGAGGCTATGGACCTTTATTATAATGAGGATTTATCATTGGCCGAAATCGCAGAGCCCCTTGCAATTTCCCGTCAGGGCGTCCGTGACTCCATAAAGCGCGGCGAAAAACAGTTGATGGAGTTAGAAGACACACTTGGACTTGCCAAGCGTTTCCGCGAAATCAAAAAAGAAGTAGTAGACATTGGTGCGATGTTCGCAGAATTA
>JAGBXV010000029.1 GCA_017629115.1 Clostridia bacterium
AAAACACATTAAGTTTCTTTGTCTTATTGCTGCACCTGAAGGAATTGAAGCACTTACAAAAGCTCATCCCGACATTGATGTATACTGCGCAAATGTGGACGAAGGATTAAACGAAAAGTGCTACATTGTTCCCGGTCTGGGGGATGCAGGCGACAGAATTTTCGGCACAAAGTAAAGGACCGTAGTAAAGTGCGCACACCACACAATGCAAAGAAGTTAAAATAATACAAAAATTTAGGAAGGAATTCGATATTTTTCGAATTCCTTCTATTTATTGCCTTGTGTTTTGAACAAACTTCGCTTTTTCCGCCCAGCCCCAAAAGAGGCTGTAGCAAAATGTTTTTTTGCTACAGCCTCTTTTTACTTGATTGTTTAATTACATATATTAAGCAATTTTGCTTATTTCTTTTTTCATTTATTCATTTTTTATGATTATTTCTTCTACTATTGTTTTTACTTCACCTAAAAAATTTTTCCAACTATCAGGGGAAATAAAGGGGTTTCCACCTTCTTCAAGCTGTTTTGCACGTTTTTCTAAAGTATGGTTGTTGCCAGGATGATTACCGATATGTATAGTTACAGGCTCGTTCCAGATTTTTTCTATCGAAGAAATCATCTCTTTTGCACAATCTGCGCCTCTTTCATCATAAAATGTAAAGGGTAGTGTTACAGCATTCGTACCTGCACCGCCAAACATTCCAGCAAGATGCGTTTTGCCATTGTCTGTAACTTCAAAAAAGAGGCTCAACACACCGTCTGTATGACCAGGTGTTAACACGCAACGGATTTTCATATTTCCAAGTTCAAAAATTTCTCCGTCTTCTATTTCATAATCAAACTCAGGTATTTTTGCACAGGGAAAAATATCTTCAAAAATACATGAGCGATGCGGTTTTTCTCTCAACGATTCTGCATCAACTCTGCTGATAGCAAGCTTAGTTCCATACATAATACGAAATTCTTCTGACGCACCGAAATGGTCATAGTGTCCGTGTGTATGAATAATCCAACGAACATCTTGAGGATCAAACCCTGCACGCCAAATACTCTCAACAAGAAGATGCGTAGCACCAATATAGCCCGAATCAAGCAATATTAGCCCATCTCCTGTATCAATGAGATGAATACATACTTTTTTATCTCCAACATAGTAAAGCTGGTCTGCAATTTTAAATGGCTTTATGTACTCAATGGACGGATTTTTATAGAACTCTTTATGATTCTCTACGTATCTATCCATTGTTTCATTGTACTTTTTCAGTAGATATTCTTTTTTTGTCATGGTTTTCTCCTCACTTTATTTGTAATTTTGCATTTTTACCTATACAGTATAGCACATAAATATAGATAAATCAACAAAAAAACACCGCATCTTATGATGCGGTGTAATCATTTAATTATTCAGCGCTAAAAGGTAAAAGCGCAATATGTCTTGCTCTTTTGATAGCTTCTGTAAGCTGTCTCTGGTGCTTTGCACATGTACCTGTAATTCTTCTGGGAAGAATCTTAGCACGCTCAGAAACATATCTTCTTAACTTAGCAACATCTTTGTAATCGATGCAAGCTACTTTATCCTGACAAAATGAGCAAACCTTTTTCTTTGCTTTGCGGTTTCTAACCATAGGTTTTTCTGCCATTTTAATTTTCCTCCTTTACAGTTGACTATAATTTAGAAGGGTAAATCGTCTTCTTCGATAGGCATAAATCCATCAATATCGCCAACAGCAGGCGCTGCTGAATCATCAATGGGATAAAGACCTGAATTTGAAGCGGGGGCATATGATGCACCACCCTCTGACTTACTCTGAGCAAACTCCCACTGGTCAACTACAACTTCTGTAGCGTAGCGGTTTTTACCCTCGTTGTCCTGCCATGTTCTTGTCTGGATAGAGCCTTCTAATGCAATTCTTGTACCTTTTGTAAAGAATTTTGCAATAGATTCGCCTGCCTGACGCCAAGCAATACAGTTGATAAAGTCAGCTTTTCTTTCTTCGCCTTGTTTTACATAGCGTCTGTCGCAAGCAACTGTAAAACTGCAAACGGGGATACCTGATGTTGTAGCGCGAAGTTCGGGATCTTTAGTTAATCTGCCTACTAAAATAACTTTGTTCATATGTTGTTACCCTCCAACGCTTAACGATTACGCGTTAGCATTCTTTTCGTCTTTTTTGATGATGATACTTCTTAATAAGCCATCTGTGATGTTGTAGATACGGTCGAGTTCAGCGGGGAAATCGCCCTTAGCGCTGAAGTTAACCAGCACATAGTAACCTTCTGTTTTGAAATCGATAGGATATGCAAGTCTTCTCTTGCCCCATTCGTCAACAGATTCGATTTCACCTGCTTTGCTGATTAATGTTTTGAACTTCTCAACAATACCCGCGATAGCTTCTTCTTCCAAAGACGCGTCAACTACAAAGATAGTTTCGTACTTATTGATTACTTCTGACATTCTTTACACCTCCTTCTGGTCTTTGGCCCCGAGTCTCTCGGAGCAAGGATAAAACTGCACACGCAGTTCCAGCTAATTATTATACATAAAATAAATTAGTTTGTCAAGTGATTTTTTAAAGGTTTTCAATCAATGTATATACAAGCTCTAATGCCTCTTCTATCTTAGATGCATCCTTTGCGCCAGCCTGTGCGCTTTCGGGCTTACCACCACCACCGCCGCCGCAAACTTTAGCAACTTCACGAACGATATTTCCTGCGTGAGCTCCCTTTGAAACTGCTTCTTTTGTTGCCATTGAAACGATAGAAACCTTGCCGTTGTCACTTGATGCTAAAACTATAACACCGCAGTCAAGCTTTGCTTTAAAGCTGTCGCCTAAGTTTCTGAGCGCGTCAACATTTGCACCGTCAACTCTGCCGCAAACTACTGTGATACCGTTGATTTCTTTTGCGCCTTCCATTATTTCATCAGCCGCACCGCCTGCAAGTTTTGCGTTTAAGCTTTCAATCTTGCTCTCAAGTGTCTTGATTTCAGCTACAACTGACTGAGCCTTTTTAGCTACATCACCGATGCCGCACTTTAAGTTTTCGGCAACCTCTGCTATTGTGTTCTCGCACTTTTTAACTTCTGCCAAAACACCAAGACCTGTTACTGCTTCAATTCTTCTTATACCTGCAGCAACACCTGTTTCAGCTAAAATCTTAAATAAGCCAATTTGAGAGGTATTTTTAACATGACAACCACCACAGAGTTCCATAGAATAATCACCCATAGAAACAACTCTTACAGTTTCGCCGTATTTATCACCAAATACTGCAACTGCGCCCATTTCCTTTGCTTTATCTATGGGCATTTCTTCCCAAGAAACAGGTAGCGCTTCTAAGATTTTTGTATTTACTTCAGCTTCTACGCTTTCTAATTCTTCCGCCGTTACTGCTCTATCTAATGTAAAGTCAAAGCGGAGTCTATCTGCTGTTACCAAAGAGCCTGACTGGGTCACAGCTCCACCTAATGCATTCTTTAATGCGCTGTCTAATAAATGTGTTGCGCTGTGGTTTGCCTGAATGAGTGTACGCACTGTGGGTGATACTGATGCACAAACTTTACCACCTGCTGAGATACTGCCCTCTTCAACCGTTACAAAGTGGTAGTATTTGCCGTCGGCAGTTTTCTTTGTATCGGTAACTTTAGCGCCTGCAATTTTACCAACATCGCCAACTTCACCGCCGCCTTCGC
>JAGBXV010000030.1 GCA_017629115.1 Clostridia bacterium
TGAGTTGAATTTTACAAAATGGTCGCAGTTAAATAATACATTCTATGAATGTCGAAAACTGCACACAATAGACAAAATAATAATACCGAATTGCACTAGTATTGCAAGTGATCCATTTTATAACTGTATTGCGCTTGCGAAGATAGTTTTTGAGGGAGTAATATTAGCAAACATTTCTTTGGCTTACTCACCTCTTTCAAAGGATAGCATAACAAGCGTTATAAATGCTTTATCTGCTACAGCAACAAGCAAAACACTTACTTTAAAGAAAAGTGCGGTAAATACAGCTTTTGGTATCGATGTTGATGACGAAACAACATATCCTGCAGGCACGGAGTTTTACAATCTCAGACATTCAAAGGATAATTGGACATTTAGCTATGTATAAGGAGGAACGATATGAAAAGAATGATTACTTTATACGCCGACGAAGGTATGATACTCACCGACGGCGAAAATTATGGTACTACAATACAGTTAGCAGAAGATAGAGTTGCTGACGGCATTAAAGAAATCTCTATGGAAGAGTACAACAATATTTTACAAACTGAAGCCAATAAGGCTTTGGAATAAGGAGTTATATATGTTTAAAATTGCACTTGATGCAGGTCATGGAATTTACACAAGAGGCAAGCGAACACTTGCCTCTTTAGACCCTAGTGAAACACGGGAATGGTACTTACATGACAGAATTTGTGATAAAGTGGAAAAAAATCTAAAAAAGTATAAAGACTACGCGCTCATTCGTGTGGATGATACCACGGGAGCATCTGATGTATCTTTAGCAGATCGAGTGCGGAAGGCTAATGAATTCGGGGCGCAGTTTTATTTGTCAGTTCACCACAACGCAGGTGTTAACGGTGGTTTTGGTGGAGGTATAATTTCTGTTGCTCACACAAACGCCACAAATCAGTCGTTGGTATATCAGAAAATTCTGTACGATGAGTTAATAGCAGCAACAGGACTTTCGGGCAATAGGTCAGCGCCGTTGCCACTGCAAAATCTTTATGTTTTGAGAGAAACAACAATGCCTGCTGTTTTAGTTGAGTGTGGCTTTATGGACAGTGCGACCGATGTGCCGATTATTTTGTCGGAACAATTTGCAGAAAACGCAGCGGAAGGTATAACCAAAGCTTTGGCGATAATAGGAAATCTTACAGAAAAGGAAGAGGAAGTTATGAATAAATTTACTGATATTTCGGGGCATTATGCACGGAGTGCTATTGAGGAACTTTATAATATGGGTGTGGTTAACGGTGTTTCGGACGCTGAGTTTGCACCGGATAGAGTTGCTACCCGTGGTGAGATAGCGGTTATTGCGAGAAATATAATCAGGTATATTACAGGAGAATAAAAGATGAAGATTACACTATATTTAAAGGCGGTAACAGGAGCCCTTGCAGGAATTGTATCGGCAGTTTTTGGTCCTTTGGATGCGTTTTTTTACGGCCTGGTATTTTGTGTTGTTGCAGATTATATCACGGGAATATGTGCGGCGATATACGAAAAGAAGCTGGACAGCCGTGTGGGCTATGTGGGAATACTTAAAAAAGTAGTGATTATGACAATTGTGGCATTGGCACACACAATCGGTCAGGTGGCAACAATTCCTGAAATTCGTGATGTGGTTATAGGTTTTTACATAGCGAACGAGGGAATTTCCATATTGGAAAACGCATCAAAGATGAACATAAAATACACAAATAAATTGAAAAATTGGCTAACGCAGTTACAGGAAAGACAGTAAAAAATAATCAAAAGAACTTGACATTTTTCCAGGGCGTGATAAAATGTATATAATTTGATAAGACATATTATCGTCTGAGGTAGCAATGCCTCGGATAAAAGGAAGACGGTGAGAATCCGTAACTGTACCCACAGCTGTATTTGTATGAGGGGTATTGCCGCGACGAAAGTCGGCCACTTAAAGGGAAGGTAGGCGATATTCCGCAGGAGAAATCCATAATACATAAGTCAGAAGACTTGGTAATATGCGAGTGCAAAAGCACAACAAATGACAAATTTAGTCGCAGTAGATGGAGTATTTACTGCGGCTTTTTTGCTAAGAAAAGGAGAAGAAAAAATGAAAAAAACAAAACTTTTAGCACTACTTTTAGCATTTTTAATGCTATTTTCTTCTGTAGGGGTATTTGCAGAAGAAAACACACAGACAGGCTATCAGCCAAGTACTGAGGCAATCAAACTTCGTGACAATATTGCACAAGTGTTAAAGGATGTAGAGGACGCATGGTCTGCCTTTGATATGGTGGCTTATTCACAACTTCCCGACGCAACGGTTGAAATGCCAGCCGAAGTGAAACAGGCAGTAATCAACGCTTGCATTGACACAGCGGTATCCGATACGGCAACCGCATCCGACCTTGCTCGTGTAGAAATCGTGCTTTCGTCTTTGGAGGCTGACACTACCGAGCTTTATGCAATCGGCGGAAACGGCTCAATAAATAATGCAGAGCTTTTGAACGGCGCAAACCACACAGCATCCGGTCATTATTCTGTACCTTGGGTATTGCTTGCGAATATGCAAGGGGCAGTAAATCTTACAGATGCACAGGTTTCATCACTTATTGATGTACTTTCTGCTAATGCAGGCGACGGTACATTTGGCTATGAATGGGACGGAATAACATACCCTGATGCCGATACAGCAGGTGCGGTGCTTGCAGCGTTGGCGCCCTATTACAGAATAAATGACGATGCTGCAGCACTCGTTGATTTAACTTTGACAGGACTCGGTAACGCTATCGGTGAAAACGGTTCTTTCGGTAGCGCAAACTCCGATGCGATGGTCATAATAGGACTTGTCGCTTTGGGAGAAAACCCCTATGAGTTTAAAAATGCAACAAGCGGCGTATCAGTTGTTGACGGACTTTTGTCAGCTGCAAATGCGCAGAACAACGGTTTTACATTTTATGGTTCAGAAAATGCTCTTGCCACAGAGCAGGGTTTCCGTGCACTTGTGGCGTTGTCAGCATTTGATGGAACAGCATACAACATTTATGACTTTTCAAGTGCTGTAAAAACAGTTGCAAGTCAGACAATAAATGCAGATGTAATCACACTTCGTGACAATATTGCAGATGTATTAAAAGATGTAGAGGACGCATGGTCTGCCTTTGATATGGTGGCTTATTCACAACTTCCCGACGCAACGGTTGAAATGGCAGCCAAAGCGAAACAGGCAGTAATCAACTCTTGCATTGACACAGCGGCATCCGATACGGCAACAGCATCCGACCTTGCCCGTGTGGAAATTGTTTTAAGGGCATTGGGGGTTGATTCGCAGGAGCTATACACATATAACAGTAATGAACCCGTAAATAATGCAACAACACTTTTTAATGCCAACTATACAGCCTCGGGACATTATGCTGCCCCTTGGATATTACTTGCAGATTTGCAGGGAAATCTTAATCTTTCAGAGGCACAGAAAAGCGCACTTATTACAGTTTTACAGCAGAATTCAGCAGGTGGTACATTCGGTTATGAATGGGACGGAATACAGTATCCAGACCCGGATACAGCGGCGGCAGTTTTGGCTGCTTTAGCTTCCTTATATGACACGGATGATGAAGCAAAAGCGCTTTGTGATGAAATACTTACAGCGCTTGACGGTATGATAACAGAAAGCGGTTCTTTCGGAAGTGTAAATTCTGATGCTTTTGTAATCATCGGTCTTGCGGCAATGGGTAAAAACCCCGCAGATATGAAGCACGCAACAACAGGTGCTTCTGTAGTTGACGGACTTCTTTCTTATGTAAACGAAGACAACAATGGCTTTACATTCTATGGCGCAGAAAACTTTATGGCAACAGAGCAGGGATTTCGTGCATTGGTGGTATTGTCAGCGTTTGACGGCACGGCTTATAACATCTATGATTTCAGTGATGCTGATGTGAGCTCAGCAAGACAGGAGAACGGTGAGAACGCAACTCCCACACCTCCTGCTCCTGATGCATCAACAATGACTGTAACAATGACAATTAAAACAGACTCAGAACTTTGGATATATAATGCCAAGGTGCGTATCCCTGTAGGTGGCAAGGTATACGATGCGTTTGTTGCTGCAATTAATGAAAACGGTATGACAGCTGTAGGTGCAGATAAGGGTTATGTAAGGTCTATAACAAAAAATGGAGTGACACTTTCAGAGTATGACAAAGGCAAAAATTCCGGTTGGCTCTATAAAGTAAACGGCACAAAGCCCTCCGTCGGTCTTACAAGCTATGTACTTAACGAGGGTGACGATATTGTATGGTATTACACCGAGGACTGGATAGTAGATTTTCCCGGTGTTTCCGGCGGTTTCGGTGGTGGCTCAGGCGGCGGTTTTGGCGGCGGTTCGCCCGCTTCTAAACCTGAAGAGCCTGAACAACCTGAAACACCTACAAAACCTGAAGTGCCTACATTTGCAGATACAGACAACCACTGGGCAAAAGACGGTATCAAATATGTGACATCGCTTGGTATTATGAACGGTGTGGAAGAAGGTAAATTTGCACCTGATGAAAAGCTAACCCGTGGAATGCTTGTTACTATGCTTTACAGATTAAGCGGTGATGAAGTAATGGGCGAAAACGAATTTTTGGATATTGTTGATGATGCGTGGTTCAAAGATGCTGCTGTTTGGGCAAAAGAAAAAGGCATCACATCGGGCTACGGTGACGGAACATTTGGAGCGGATGATTCAGTAACACGCGAACAGCTTGTAGTATTCCTGATGAGATATGCAGAGCTGATAGAAATGGATACAAAAGCTGAGCAATCCGAATTCAAAGACGATGGTGCAATTTCTGAATGGGCAACAAAAGCAATCAATTGGGCAAAATCAGCAGGCGTGGTTTCCGGCCGTGATGATGGAACTTTTGACCCTAAAGGAAACGCAACCCGAGGAGAAATTGCAGTAGTATTTATGAGATTTTGTGAAATGAGTAGATAATTATGAAAAAATACCTATCCTATATAATAGCGGCATTAGTTATAGTTGGTGCACTTGTTGCGGCGTGGATTATTGGAACGCCGTCAAGTAATGAAAAGTCACCTGATGAAGAAACTACAATCACATCTGAAGAAACAGGCAAGCTCTACGAAGAGGAAACACCTGCGGAGGAGACAACTCAGCCGTCTGATACAGAACCTGAGGATAACAAACCTGCGCAAGAAAAAGCGTCGGAAGCCATTCCTGAAGAAAAAGCAGAATCGGTTCAGTCGGAAACACCTGAGCCTGTTGATGCAGTTAGTCTTACGGTAGATTGTTCGGATATATTAGAAAATATGGAATTATTAGCTAAAGAAAAACGCGGGCTTGTGCCCGATAGTGGCGTTATGTATTCATCGTCGGAAATTGAAATCACCGAGGGGGAAAGTGTGTTTGATGTGTTAAAGCGCACGCTTATATCTTCGGGAGTCCACCTTGAGTTTAATCTTGCGCCGGTGACAAACAGTGCCTATATTGAAGGCATAGGTAATATCTACGAGTTTGACTGTGGAGAGCGTTCAGGTTGGAAATATTCCGTAAACGGTGAATATCCCAGAGTAGGATGTTCAGACTTCAAGGTAAAGTCCGGTGATAAGATAGTATTTGTATATAAAATTAAAGCGTACTAAAAGAGTCGCCCTCGGGCGACTTTTTTAGTTTAATATTCTTTTATAAAGCGTGCCATTATCATTGTAGCATTCTCGGCGGCTTTGCCTAAAAACTCCATATAGTTTTCAGCACCCGAACCGTCAGCGCAGTCAGATATTGCTCGAAGTACACAGAAGGGCTTTTGGTTCACATAGCAAACATGACCGATAGCGCCGCCTTCCATTTCGCCAGCAATTGCGCCGAAGTTATCCACAATGCATGCCTTTACCTCGTTGCTTGCTAAGAACTGGTCGCCTGAGGCAATAGTGCCTTTTTCATAATTTACACCGATTTCTTTTACGCAGGATTCAATTTTTGAAACGGTATCGCTGTCCGTTGGTATCTTTACAATGTTGATGCCAGACAAAAGCCCGACAGGGTCGCCTAAGGGGGAAGTGTCCATATCATGCTGAACAACGCTATCGGCAATTGCAATGTCGCCGATTGAAAGCTTGTCAGCTAATGTTCCTGCAACGCCTGTGTTGATAATCACATCGGGGTTGTATTTTAAAATCATAGTCTGAGTGCAAATTGCGGCAAAAACCTTACCGATACCGCAAACGGCAAGAACAACATCGCGGCCATAAATTTTTCCCGACATATATTCTACGCCTGATATTGTTTCTGACTTTTTGTTTTTGAGTAAATCTGCAAGAGCACGAATTTCAATGCCCATAGCTCCTATAATTCCTATCATTGTTTATTCTCCTTTGGGATATTCAAAATTATTGTTGTCATGCTCTAAACTTTCGAGATAGCGGGCTGCCTCGTGCTTGGCGCTGTCAAGGTCTAATGACTTGTAGTTTCCGCACTCGATTTCGCTTGCGCCAAAAACCTCGCCCTCGTGGTTAACGATTTTTTTTAGTACATTGATAACTGTTTTTCTCACAGTATCATTATCCGCATTCTGCACCAAAAGATAAAATCCCGTCTGGCACCCCATAGGGCCAAAATATAAAACATCGTCAGCAATGTCAGAATTTCTCACGAATGTTGCAAATAAATGCTCAAAAGTGTGCATAGTAGAATGGTCCATATAGTCACCACAGTTTGGTTTTCTGGTTCTTAAATCATAAGTTGTAACAGCACCATCCACGCGGGAAATGTAAATTCCCTCGGTGATGTAGCGGTGGTCAACTGTAAAGCTTGTTATTTTTTTCATAATTTTTCCTCGATTTCTTTCGTCACTAACTGTGGATTAGGTATTTTTATTTCTTTATTATTTAAATAGGAAAGAACACCTGCGTCGGTCTTGAAATTGAATATAAGGCGATAAGCAATTAAAGCCTGACGGCGCAAAAGTGGTTTCTTGTCGAGACGCCCGTATTTGCCGTCTCCCAGCAAGGGATGTCCCACATGGGCAAAATGCGCTCTTATCTGATGTGTTCTTCCTGTTATCAGCTCCACTTCCAAAAGGTCGTGATTTTTATATTTTTTCTTTACTTTGTACTTGGTTATCATTTCTTTAAAGCCGGGCTTTTTTGCGTCGGATATGACCGCCAGCTTTGTTTTTTCGTCTTTAAAATGAAATGCTTTTAGGGTACTTTCTTCCTTATATATATGTCCCGTCACAACACACAGGTAAAATTTGCTTATTTCTTTGTATTTGATTTTTTCATTTAATACACGCAAGCTTTCAGAATTCTTTGCGGCAATCACAAGCCCCATTGTATTTTTGTCAATACGGTGGGCAAGGGTAGGGGCAAATGTCAAATCGGCGTCAGGATTGTATTCGCCTTTATCATAAAGATATTTTTGAATTCTGTTGATCAGAGTATCGGGCGTCTTTGATTCATCTGCGTGAACGGACAATCCCTGAGGTTTGTTTACGATGATTATATTTTCGTCTTCATAAATAATATCCAGCTCGGCTGATGCTAAACTCATAAACTCGTGGACTTCGTCTTTTGTTTCAAAGAACTCGTCGTTTATGTAAAGCTCTAAAAAATCCCCTTCATTTAATATAAGGTCCTCGTGGGCACGCTTGCCGTTTACCTTTACGCGCTTCTTACGCAGGGACTTGTAAACTAAGCTCTTGGGCATAGATGACAGATATTTAATTAAGAACTTGTCAAGTCGCTGACCTGAATCGTTTTTTGTTACGGTAAGTGATTTCATAGAAAGCCCTCCAATATTTACAGTATACCACAAAAAAACACCCGTATCAACACCAAAAATTCTATTGTAATATTGCACAAAAAGAGAATAGGAATGCATAAAAACTTTGTGAAATATTTTTTGGCGAAAAAATCAAAAAAAGCTTGCTTTTACCTATTATATAAGGTATAATGTAAGAGCTGTGACATGGCATACGAGGAAGTGGGAGGTTGCCGCGCAAGGACGCGGGTTTTTCCATGGAGAATGTCCGATTCATTGAAACCGGGCGACAGAGTCATTGCAAAAACGGTAATACTATTTGGCAAGAACGGGGCAACTATGCCCTTTTTGCGCGTGTGTCCGTTTGTGCAGAAGAAGACCTCATCTTGAACCCGGAGACCGATACGGTTTTCGGCATTATTTATGAGATGCCGCAAAACACCCGGCTCGGTTTTCAGAAAAGATGCTGTCGTTCCAATTCACAGACACAAAATTTATAAGGAGGAAACACAAATGGCACAGGCAAATCAGAAAATGAGAATCAGACTGAAGTCTTACGATCATGTACTTTTAGACCAGTCAGCTGAAAAGATTGTTGAAACAGCCAGAAGAAACGGAGCTAAGGTATCAGGCCCTATTCCGCTTCCCACAAAGAAGGAAATCGTTACAATCTTAAGAGCTGTTCATAAGTACAAGGATTCCAGAGAACAGTTTGAAATGAGAACTCACAAAAGACTCATCGAAATCTTAATGCCCACAGCGAAAACTGTAGACGCGCTCATGCGTATCGAACTCCCCGCTGGTGTAGACATCGAGATAAAGAACTGAGCAAACTGCTAAGCGGTTTGTCAAAAGGCACCCTTGAGTAACACTCAGGGTCATGTTTGCGAAAGCAAACCAATAACCAATTTTAGGAGGTGCTTTTATGAAGAAAGCAATTTTAGGCACAAAGCTCGGCATGACACAGCTCTTCACAGAAGAGGGCGTTATGATTCCCGTAACAGTTGTAGAAGCTGGTCCTTGCAGAGTAATCCAGAAGAAGACAATTGAAAACGACGGTTATTCCGCAGTTCAGGTTGGCTTCGGCGAAAAGAAAGAAAAGCATACCACAAAGGCTATGCAGGGCCACTTCAAAAAGGCAGGCACAGGCTACATGAGATACTTAAGAGAACTCAAGCTTGAAAATGCCGCTGAAATGAATGTTGGCGACGAAATCAAAGCAGATGTATTCGCTGCCGGTGAATCTGTTGATGTAACAGGTCTCACAAAAGGTAAAGGTTATGCAGGTCCCATTAAGAGATGGGGCGCGCACAGAGGTCCTATGACACACGGTTCAGGCTATCACAGAGGCCCCGGTTCATTAGGTGCTTGTTCTACACCTTCAAGAGTTATGAAGGGCAAGAAGCTCGCAGGTCACCTCGGTGTTGAAAAAGTAACAATTCAGAATCTTGAAGTTGTATTAGTAGATGCCGAAAAGAATGTAATTGCAATCAAAGGTGCAATTCCCGGTCCTAAGGGCGGCATGGTAATCATTAAAGATTCTGTTAAGGCATAACAAATAACGGATACGAAAGGAGGAAGTTAAATGCCTAACGCAACATTATTCAATATGGAAGGTAAAGAAGTTGGCAAGCTCGCATTAAACGATGCAGTGTTCGGTATCGAACCCAGCAAGTCAGCTATGCATACAGTAGTAGTTAGCTACCTTGGCAACCAGAGACAGGGTACACAGAGTGCTCTCACTCGTGCTGAAGTACGCGGCGGTGGCATCAAACCCTGGAGACAGAAGGGTACAGGCCGTGCTCGTCAGGGTTCAACAAGAAGCCCTCAGTGGACAGGTGGTGGCGTAGTATTCGCTCCCAAGCCGAGAAGCTACAGAACAAGTGTTAATAAGAAGATTAAGCAGTTAGCAATGCGTTCTGCGTTATCTGCAAAACTTGCTGATAACGAAATGCTCTTCTTAGATAACATCACAGTAGAAGAAGTAAAGACAAAGACAATAGCAGAAATGCTTAAGAACTTAAATGTAACAGAAAAAACTCTTATTGTTCTTTCAGAAAATAACGAAAAAGTTTATCTTTCTGCAAGAAACATTCCCGGAGTTGGCGTGTCTTATGTAGGTATGGTTAATGTGTACGAATTATTAAAGTACAAGAAAGTTATCATGGTTAAAGACGCTGCCGAAAAATTAGGGGAGGTGTACGCGTAATGAAAAGCCCTTATGATATTATCTTAAAGCCTGTAATCACAGAAGCTAGTATGGATATGATCGCTGATAAAAAGTACACATTCAAAGTGGCTACAGACGCAAACAAAGTAGAAATCAAAAAAGCTGTAGAAGAAATCTTCGATGTTAAAGTTGACAAAGTTACAACAATGAACTTTGACGGCAAGCTCAAGAGAATGGGCAGATTCGAAGGCAGACGTGCTGCATACAAGAAAGCTGTTGTAAAGCTTACAGCTGACAGCAAAACAATCGAATTTTTTGACAGCATGGCTTAATTAAAAATAAGGAGTGAAATAGGATATGCCGACAAAAAAATATAATCCTACCTCACCTGCTAGAAGATTTATGACAGTTTCCACATTTGAGGAAATCACAAAGTCAGAACCTGAAAGATCATTACTTGAATCTTTAAACAAAGCAGGCGGTAGAAACAACTATGGCAGAATCACCGTTCGTCACAGAGGCGGCGGCAACAGAAGAAAATACAGAATCATCGACTTTAAGAGAAACAAAGTTGGTGTAGCAAAGGTTATCGGTATTGAATACGATCCTAACAGATCAGCAAACATTGCATTAGTTCAGTACGAAGACGGCGAAAAGAGATATTTCTTAGCACCTTTAGGCGTAACAGATGGTATGGAGTTAGTTACAGATCCTGCTGGTGCTGATATCAAGCCCGGTAACGCAATGCAGATTGCTAACATCCCTGTTGGTACATTGATCCACAACATCGAGCTTCAGCCCGGTAAAGGCGGTCAGTTAGTAAGAACAGCAGGTGCTAGCGCACAGCTTATGGCTAAAGAAGGTAAGTATGCTCAGGTTAGACTTCCCTCAGGCGAAGTTAGACTTATTGCTCTTAACTGTATGGCTACAATCGGTCAGATTGGTAACTTGGACCATGAAAACATTTCAATCGGTAAAGCCGGTAGAAAGCGTCACATGGGTTGGAGACCCACAGTTCGCGGTTCTGTAATGAACCCCTGCGATCACCCCCACGGTGGTGGTGAAGGTCGTTCACCCGTTGGTAGACCCGGTCCTGTTACACCTTGGGGTAAGCCTGCACTTGGTCTTAAGACAAGAAAGAAAAAGAATCTTAACGACAAGTTCATTGTTAAGAGAAGAAATGCTAAATAATATTTCGTAATATTATATCGAGGAACTCCCTCGGGAATATATGGCGAAGGAGGATTTAAATTGAGTAGATCGGTTAAAAAAGGACCTTTCGTGCATGCAAAGCTTTTAGCTCGCATCATGAAAATGAACGAAACAAACGAAAAAAGAGTTTTAAAGACATGGTCAAGAAGCTCAACCATTTTCCCTGATATGGTAGGCCATACAATTGCCGTACACGACGGAAGAAAGCATGTTCCGGTGTTCATTTCAGAAGATATGGTTGGTCACAAGCTTGGTGAGTTCGCACCCACCAGAACATACAAAGGCCATGCCGGCAATAAAACAAGCGGTAAATAATATTTCCTTTTAAGGAAGGAGGAGTTATAGTGGAAGCGAGAGCAAAACTTAGTTACGCTCGTATTTCATCAAGAAAAGTTAAGATCGTAATTGATATGATCAGAAATAAACCTGTTGATGTTGCTATGGGTATCTTAAAGAACACACCCAAAGCTGCAAGTGAATTACTTATCAAATTACTTGCTTCAGCTATCGCAAATGCTGAAAACAATCACAACATGGACAAAAACAGCCTGTACATTGCAGAAATCTTTGCAAACCAGGGTCCCACATTAAAGCGTGTTAGACCCAGAGCACAGGGCAGAGCGTTCAGAATCAGAAAAAGAACAAGCCACATCACAATTGTGTTGAAAGAGCTTGAAAAGTAGAATTAAAAGAAGGAGGTAAGTCGGTTTGGGACAGAAAGTTAATCCGCACGGTTTAAGAGTAGGCGTAATTAAAGACTGGGATTCAAAGTGGTTCGCAAATGATAAGGACTTCGGTGATTACCTGGTTGAAGATTATAAA
>JAGBXV010000031.1 GCA_017629115.1 Clostridia bacterium
CTTTGGACCTTTGCTTTCAAATCCTAAGATGTTCCTGTTTGGCGCTGCAGCACAGTTCGGTATTTTCTTCGTAATAGCAGCCGCAGTAATATTAGGCTTTGACTTAAAAGACGCAGCCTCAATCGGTATTATCGGTGCTGCGGATGGTCCTACATCTATCCTCGTTTCACAGGTGTTAAAGTCAACCTACATAGGTCCTATTGCAGTTGCAGCCTACTCGTATATGGCGCTGGTGCCTATTATTCAGCCGGCAGTAATAAAGGCTACAACAACAAAGAAAGAACGCCAGATAAGAATGCCCTACAACCCCTCTAATGTATCGAAGGGACTTCGTATTTCGTTCCCCATTATCGTTACATTTATAGCAGGCTTTGTAGCACCTCAGTCTGTTGCATTAGTAGGTTTCTTAATGTTTGGTAACTTAATCCGTGAATGCGGAGTGTTGAACACTCTTTCCGATGCAGCTCAAAACATCTTAGCAAACCTTGTAACTCTTTTATTAGGTATTACAATTTCATTCAGTATGCGTGCAGACCAATTCGTTAATGTACAGACTCTTCTCATTATGGGATTAGGTCTTGTGGCATTTATATTCGACACAGCAGCAGGCGTATTCTTTGCTAAAATTTTAAATCTTTTCTCAAAGAAAAAGGTAAATCCCATGGTTGGTGCTGCGGGAATTTCTGCTTTCCCTATGTCTTCACGAGTTGTGCAGAAGTTAGGTCTTGAAGCTGACTCTCAGAACCACTTACTTATGCACGCAGTAGGCGCTAATGTTTCCGGTCAGATTGCATCAGTTTTAGCCGGTGGTATGATTCTTAATCTCATACCCCAGATGATTAAATAAGGAGGTAAATTATTATGACAGATTTTTTAGCCTCAATCGGTAGATATGTTGAAGCCCGAGTAAATATAAATGATTTGGGTAATGCCCTTACACTTATGGGACAGGGAATGGTCGGAATTTTTGTGGTTATGGCAATAATATCTTTAGTTGTATTTTTAATAACCAAAATTCCCTCTAAAAAGTAATTACAGGGCGCTTTTGCGCCCTTATTTTTTACATTTTATTCATCATTTTGACACATAATAATGATAATATATCTTTATCAAAATTTGAGGAGGATAAAAATTGCTATTTTATGAGCAGACAAAAGAAGATGTTTTAAATCATTTTAACACAGCCGAGGCAGGCGGTCTCACCTCTTCTCAGGTAGATGATTTAAGACAAAAATTTGGTGAAAACAAATTAAATGAAAAAAATAAAAAAACATTCGCACAGCGTTTTTTTGAACAGTTCCACGATGTGATGATTCTCATACTTTTAGGAGCAGCTTTAATCTCATTTGTGGTTGCCTGCATAGAGCGTAACCCAGGAGAATTTTTCGAGCCGGTGCTTATTCTGTTAATAGTTGTTCTTAACGCTGTCATCGGTGTAATGCAGGAAAGCAAAGCCGAAAAAGCTTTAGATGCATTAAAGAGCATGAGCGCTCCCCACGCACGAGTGATAAGAGACGGCATCGATGCCGTGATTGATGCATCAGAACTCGTACCCGGTGATATAATCAAATTAGAAGCCGGAGATTTTATTCCTGCTGATGCAAGACTCTTAAAAAGCGTTAGTTTAAAAAGCGAAGAATCAGCTCTGACAGGTGAATCCGTTCCCTCGGAAAAAGATGCCGATGCAGACATCTTACCAAACGCCCCTTTAGGCGACCGTGCTAATATGGTTTTTTCCGGTTGTAGCATCACCTACGGTACAGCAACCGCAGTAGTTACCGCTACAGGCATGGACACTGAAATGGGTAAAATTGCTAACCTTTTGGATTCAGAATCTGAAACTCGCACTCCCCTACAGGAAAAATTGGCACAGCTTGGCAAATACTTAGGAATTCTCGCGATTTTTGCCTGCATTATAATATTCATTGTTGGTATTGTGAATAACATTCCTGTTATGGAAATATTTATGACGGCTATTTCTCTGGCAGTATCCGCTATTCCCGAGGGCTTGCCCGCTATTGTTACCATTGTTTTATCAATCGGCGTACAGCGTATGGTTAAGAAAAACGCCCTTATCCGCCGTCTTCCTGCTGTAGAAACATTAGGAAGCGCCAGTGTTATATGTTCTGACAAAACAGGTACACTTACACAGAACAGAATGACGCTAAAAAAAGCGTATGTTGATGGTATTGAAAACATCGAAGATATTACAGGCAACTGCACAGAACCTACCAAAAACCTTTTGCTTATGGCTGCTTTATGTTGTGACGGCTCCGTTACATTTGCAAACGGCGAAGAAAAGCACATCGGCGACCCCACAGAAACAGCAATCATTCTTGCAGCTCACAAAAACGGTATGGAAAAAGAGGCAATTAACGAAAAATTTAAAAGAATTGCCGAAATTCCTTTCGATTCTGATAGAAAGCTTATGACCACCGTAAATGATTTTGACGGTCAGAATGTGGTAATTGTAAAAGGCGCTTTTGATATGATGGCATCAAAATGCACTGCGGGCGATTTAGATACAGCCAAAGCAATTACCGAACTTATGAGCAGCCAGGCACTTCGTGTACTGGCAATAGGATACAAAACCATAGAAGCCGTTCCAGAAGAACCCACATCTGAGGAATTGGAATCAGGTCTTACTTTCTTGGGACTTGTTGGTATGATTGACCCTCCCAGACCAGAAGCCAAAGCTGCAGTTGAGGTGTGTAAAAACGCAGGTATCAAGCCTGTAATGATTACAGGCGACCATGTTGTTACTGCATCCGCTATAGCTAAAGATTTAGGTATTTTAAATGACAGTGACCGTGCAATTACAGGAACCGAGCTGGATGCAATGACAGATTATGAGTTAGACAGCAATGTTAAAAACATATCTGTATACGCACGAGTTTCACCCGAAAATAAAATAAGAATCGTTAAAGCTTGGCAGAGACAAGGTCAGGTTGTGTCAATGACAGGCGACGGCGTAAACGACGCCCCTGCATTAAAAGCTGCCGACATCGGTTGTGCTATGGGTATTACAGGCACAGATGTAGCCAAAGGCGCTGCTGATATGACCCTTACAGACGACAACTTTGCTACAATCGTTGATGCCGTTCGCGAAGGTCGCGGAATTTATGCAAATATTAAAAAAGTAGTTGGATTCTTACTGGGCACAAACATAGGCGAAGTTATACTTGTATTTTTAGCAATGTTTTTGTGGCATAAGACTCCCTTACTTTCAATGCAACTTTTATGGATTAACCTTGTTACAGACAGTTTGCCTGCTATTGCCCTAGGTATGGAACCTGTGGAAACTGATATTATGAACAAAAAGCCAAAGCCGAAAAACGAGGGTATTTTTGCCGGTGGTTTAGCACTAAGAGTTGTATTACAGGGAATTATGTTTGCAGTTATTTCTCTTATTGGATTTAAACTCGGCGAGAGCACTACCGGCACACTTGCAGGCGGTCAGACAATGGCATTTATTGTCCTTTCGTTATCGCAGGTTTTACAGAGCTTTAATATGAGAACAGACCGTTCATTGTTTGACATAGGTATATTTACCAACAAAAAGTTAAATGGCGCTGCAGGAATTTCAATTTTATTGGTGTTGTTGGTTATATTCACACCTTTGAGAATTCCTTTCGGATTAGTTATTCTGCCCGCACACCTTTATTTGCTGGCACTGGTACTGATACTGGTTCCCACGGTAATTATGGAGGGTTCAAAACGATTAGGTATCATTAAGCATAAACATTAATTTTAAAAGTGTCCGATAGTATATCGGACACTTTCCTTTTTGTCAAATTGTTCAAAAAAAAGTCCTATACAGTAAAATTTTTTAGCATTATGGAGAAAATGTGAAAAAGTCAAATTTTAATATTGATTTTTGCAAAAATGCCATGCTATAATTAAATAGGTAGAAAAACTATGACAAAACTATTATTTACTATATACGAGGTGAAGAAATGGACATTTTTGACATTTTGAATTTAATTGGCGGATTGTGTTTGTTCCTCTTCGGTATGGAGCTTATGGGCAGCGCTTTAGAGCGTCGTGCAGGAAGCGGTCTTAAAACACTTTTGGGTAAGCTTACACAAAATAAGTTTGCAGGCTTTGCCACAGGTCTTGGTGTAACTTCTGTTATCCAGTCATCATCTGCCACAACGGTTATGGTCGTTGGTTTTGTTAACTCAGGTCTTATGACCTTGCGTCAGGCAATTAATGTCATTATGGGTGCCAATGTTGGTACTACTGTTACTGCCTGGATTTTGAGTTTGGGCGGCATTTCAAGTGACAATTTATTTATGCAGCTTTTAAAGCCCACATCTTTTACCCCCATACTTGCTCTTATTGGTACTGTAATGCTTATGTTCGGCAAGTCCTCAAAAGGTAAGGACACTGCAACTATCCTTTTAGGCTTTGCTACACTTATGTTCGGTATGGACACAATGTCAGCAGCGGTTTCCGATCTTCGTGATGTTCCTCAGTTCCAACAGATGTTTGTTATGTTCCAGAACCCTATACTCGGCGTATTGGTTGGTGCTGTTTTAACTGCTGTTATTCAGTCATCATCTGCGTCTGTAGGTATTCTGCAGGCATTGTCTTCAACTGATCAGATAACTTTCGGAGCTGCAATCCCGATTATTATGGGTCAGAACATCGGTACATGTATTACCGCTATTCTTTCTTCATTCGGTACTAACAAAAACGCAAGGCGCGCTTCACTTGTACACTTGTCCTTTAATGTAATCGGCACAATTATAGGTCTTATACTGTTTACAACTGTGGATGCACTATTTAAGCCCGTATTATTTGACGGACCTGCAAACCATGTAAACATTGCTATAGCTCACTCTGTATTCAATATACTGTGCACTGCTATTTTGCTTCCTGCTTCTTCTTTACTGGAAAAGCTTGCATTAAAGCTCATTCCCGAAACAGACAAAAAGGATGCAAACGCAGAACTGGACGAGCGTTTGTTGGCTACTCCTTCACTTGCTCTTCAGCGTTGTAATGCATTAGTTACAGAAATGGCAGAAAACTCTGTTGGTGCGTTCAAAGACAGCTTATCACTTCTTAAGCACTTCGACGCAAAAAAAGCCGACGAAATCCGTGAGGACGAGTCGCGCGTTGACCATTTAGAAGATATTTTAGGTACTTATCTTGTTAAGCTTAGCGCTCAGCAGCTCTCGGATAAAGAAAGTGTACAGATTTCTAAATTGTTAAAGGCAATCGGCGACTTTGAAAGAATTTCCGACCACAGCGTAAATGTTTTAGAATCAGCCGAAGAACTTCATAACAAAGAAATCAAATTCTCAGATGTGGCAGCACGCGAGATGGATTCATTAACCGCTGCTGTTTCTGAAATTCTTGATATGGCGTCTTCCGCTTTCATCAACAACGACCTTGCTATTGCCCGTAAGGTTGAGCCATTAGAGCAGGTTATTGACGACTTAAAGGCTAAAATGCGCAACGGTCACATTGGTCGTTTGCAAAAAGGCGAATGTTCTATTGAAGCAGGTTTTGTATGGACAGACTTGCTCACAGACCTAGAGCGTACTGCTGACCATTGCTCAAATGTTGCCGTATGCACATTGGACGCTGCCGAAAACAAAATGAATATTCACGAATCTTTGGCAGACATCAAGAAAAACAGTCCTTACTTCCAAGAAGAATATGAAGCATATCTTGCAAAATATATTAAATAAAAAATAAGAACAACGCTTATGCGTTGTTCTTATTTTTTGTCTACTTTCGTTACTGTAAGCTTGTTTTCTTTTACCGTAAAATGAATATCACAATCTGCAAACGCCATACTGTAAACCCTTTCATCCTCTTGATACGAAGGGCGCGGGTCATCACCCAGGCAAGCTAATACTGCGCTTTGTTTTTCTTCGGGGATTAGCTTTAGTAGTTCACGGGGAAATTCTACCTCCAGAAAATGATTTTTTTCATTCTCTGCAAAACTGCCGCAGGCATCGGGAATACTGTCGCTGTATGGGATGTAAGGTTTAATATCATATATGGGTGTGCCGTTTAACATATCAACACCTGAAACTGTGATTTCGCCCTGTCCGATTTTTTCTATCTTCACACAGGAAAGACCTAAAGAATTTGGTCTGTACGGCGCACGGCTCGCAAAAACACCCACACGGGTATTTCCTCCCAGCCTTGGGGGACGCACAGTCATTGTTCCCTCTTTGTACTCCGCTTCACTAAAGCCGAAAATCAACCACAGATGGGAAAACTCCTCAAGCCCGCGTATAACTTCGGGATTGTTGAATTTGGGTTCAAAAATTATTTTTCCAATCAAATAAGGCACCCTCCCGCTTTGACGGGGGATGCCAAATTTTTCTTTAAAGTCTGTATGAATATGCGCTATAGGTTTAATTTCCATAATTAAATGTTCTGTTGAGCCACTTAATGGCTAATTCCACCCAAACCTGTACTTCGGGCACATTATAGTTCTGGTCGTGGGCTGTTATGTGATTTGATACCGATAAACCGTGAGGGCCTGCAGGAAAAATATGCATTTCAAAGGGAACTTTTGCATTATTTAAAGCATCAGCAAATCTTAAGGTGTTCTCTACAGGAACAACTTCATCAGCAAAAGTATGCCAGATAAAGCAAGGAGGTGTATCTGTGTCAACCTGAGTTTCAAGTGACATTTTCGCTCTTAATTCCTTATCCTCACCACAAAGATTGTCAAATGAGCCCATGTGACCTACTCCCTCAGCCGACGAAATAACAGGATAAGAAAGAATCGCTGCATTTGGTTTGTTGCCACCATCAGCAGTCTTTAAGGGTTCTTTATTCCACATTGTGGCTAAAGACGCCGCCAAATGACCACCCGCAGAAAAGCCGATTAAGGCAATTTTGTCGGGGTCTATTCTCCACTCTTCAGCGCTTTTACGCACCAGCGAGATTGCATCTGAAAGGTTTTTCTGAGGTTCGGGATAGCAGTTATCAGGTGCTACAGCATAGTCCAAAACAAATGCGTGATAGCCTGCCGCTGTAAACTGTAACGCGATAATTTCTGCCTCACGCTTGCTGCAGTAGGCATAACCTCCACCGGGGCAAACTATCATTGCAGGAAGCTTGCGATTGGAGTCCGAATCAAAACAATCATCTAAAAGATAAGTTGTTAATGTGGGCATAAAACCGTTAATTGGTTCTTTGCGCAAATTGATTACTTGGTATTTCATAATTTTATCTCCTATAACTTTTAAAAAATCGCCCACAGTTTTGTGGACGCACTGTTTGGTGCGGATGACAGGACTTGAACCTGCACGTCGGAGACACCAGATCCTAAGTCTGGCGCGTCTGCCAATTCCGCCACATCCGCAAATTGTTTATTATTTAATTTTTGCTCTCGCTACATAGCATACGCGCCACGCGAGACAGTTTGCGGTACCCGAAATCATAGATTTCGACCACTGCACCTTCTCACACTCGCTTCATCTGCCACCGGCAGCGCTCGTGCTCTAAGCTACCAATTCCACCACATCCGTTCGAACATATTTAGTTTACCATTATTTTTCCCATTTGTCAAGACAAGCAAAAATAAAAAATACCCAATAATCGGTTCATGTTATTTGCTTTTTTATTGACTTGCAGGCGCTTATATGGTATAATTTGTTTATCTATGTATACAAGAAAAGAGGCTTTATTATGTCAGATAAAACTATCGTAACCAGATTTGCACCATCTCCCACAGGATTTATGCATATCGGAAATTTACGAACAGCACTTTATGCTTATTTACTTTCAAAATCACAGGGTGGCAAATTCCTGCTCCGTATCGAGGACACGGACCAGGTTCGACTTGTTGAGGGCGCTACCGATGTCATTATAAAAACACTTGAAATGACAGGTATGGATTACGACGAAGGTCCTATCGTTGGCGGTGAACACGGTCCTTACATTCAGAGCGAGCGCTTACCCATATATAAAGAATATGCAGAAAAGCTCGTAGAAAGCGGACACGCTTACTACTGTTTCTGCACTCCCGAGCGTTTAGAGTCTTTAAAAGACGAAAACGGCATTGGCGGTTATGACAATCATTGCCGCGATTTATCTAAAGAAGAAATTGAAGAAAACTTAGCTAAGGGTATTCCTTATGTTATCCGTCAGAAAATGCCCCTTTCAGGTGCTACATCTTATGTGGACCATGTGTATGGCGAAGTTTCAATTGAAAACTCAGAACTTCGTGACCAGATTATGATTAAGGCTGACGGATACCCCACCTATAACTTCTGCCATGTTGTTGACGACTATTTGATGGGTGTAACTCATGTTGTAAGAGGTAACGAATATTTAACTTCTACTCCCAAGTACTGCTTGTTGTATGACGCATTTGGTTGGGAAAGACCCGAATATGTACATCTTCCCTTGCTTATGGGTAAGGATGCCGAGGGCAATGTTTCAAAGCTTTCTAAGCGTCACGGCGCCGTAAGTTTTCAGGATTTAGTAAACGACGGTTACCTCCCCGAGGCAATTATAAACTATATTGCACTCTTAGGCTGGAGTCCTAAAGAAACTAACGAGGAATTTTTCTCGCTTGATGATTTGAAGAAAGTTTTCTCAATGGAGGGTCTTAGCAAATCTCCTGCGGTATTTGACTATGAAAAGCTCCGTTGGTTTAACTCCGAGTATATTAAGAACATGGACGAGGAAAGCTACGAAGAAAAGGCAATGCCTATTTTGTCCGAGCTTTGCCCTGACTTCATTAACACAAAGAAATTAGCAGCACTTTTGCACACAAGAATTTCAGCTTTTTCTGACATTCCCGACCAGATTGGTTTTGTATTGGAAAGACTCGAAATGACAGAGGATTTATACACTAATAAAAAGAACAAAACCACACCTGAAATCTGTAAGGTTATTTTAGAAGAATCGTTGCCTGTGTTAGAAGAAATTGACGACTGGCGCAACGATGTACTGTTTGAAAAGTTAAAGGCATTCGCAGAAACCACCGAGCGCAAAGCAGGTGCTGTTATGTGGGCAATACGAGTTGCAGTTGCTCGTCAGGGCGTAACACCCGGCGGCGCAACAGAGCTTATGGAAGTGTTCGGAAAAGAAGAATCCATTGCTCGAATCAAGCTTGCAATAGAAGAATTATAAGAGGAGTTCTTTTATGGAAAATATTAAGACAGAAAACAATAATTTTATATCAAATTTCATAACAGAAGATGTAGTGGCTAATCCCGGAATGCAGGTACACACCCGTTTTCCGCCTGAACCTAACGGTTATCTCCACATAGGCCACTGCAAGGCCATGGCTATCGACTTCGGTATGGCTCGTCGTTTTGGCGGCATATGTAATCTTCGCATGGATGACACCAATCCTGCTAAAGAAGATACAGAATATGTTGATGCTATAAAGGAAGACATCCATTGGTTGGGTTTTGACTGGGAGGACAGATTTTTCTACGGCTCTGACTATTTTGAACAGGACTATGAATATGCTGTTGAGCTTATTAAAAAAGGTCTGGCTTATGTTTGTGCATTATCTCCCGAAGAAATGCGCGACCCTAAATACTGCGGTGACTTAAAGAACCCTGCCGTATCACCCTATCGCGACAGACCTATTGAAGAAAGCCTTGATTTGTTTGAGCGTATGAAAAACGGCGAATTCCCTGAAGGTGCTTACACACTTCGTGCAAAGATTGATCTTGCTTCAGGCAACTTCTGGCTCCGTGACCCTGCAATATACCGCATCCGTTTTGTTGAGCATCACAGACAGGGCAACAAATGGTGCATTTACCCCTTGTATGACTTTGCTCATCCCATTCAGGATGCGTTAGAAGGTGTTACACACTCCCTTTGTGATATTAACTACGAAATTCACAGACCCCTGTATAACTGGGTTATTGAGAACACGAGTGTTCCCAAGCCTTACCCCGGCTTCCCCAGACAGATTGAATTCGCAAGAATGAACTTAACATATACAGTTCTTTCTAAGCGTTTCTTGCGCAGTCTTGTTGAGGATGGCGTTGTTGACGGTTGGGACGACCCCAGAATGCCTACGCTTTGCGGTCTTCGTCGCCGTGGTTATACAGGCTCATCAATTCTTCGTTTTGTGGAAGAAGCAGGTGTAGCAAAGTCTGAAAATTTAATAGACATTCGTCAGCTTGAGGCTTGTATCCGTGACGAGCTTAACGAAACAGCTTTGCGCCGTGTTGCAATACAAAAGCCTATTAAGGTTGTTATCACAAACTATCCCGAGGATAAAGAGGAGGTTTTCCAGCTTCCCAATCATCCCCAAAAAACCGAAATGGGCACAAGAGATATGGTGTTCTCTCGTGAGTTATATATTGATTCTTCCGATTTCGAGGAAGTTCCGCCTCCGAAATTCTTCCGCTTAAAGCCCGAGGGCGAAGTTCGTCTGATGGGTGCATACATCATCAAGTGTGAAGAAGTTATAAAAGACGAAGCGGGAAACATTGCAGAAATTCGTTGTACAGCAGATATAGAAACAGGCAACGGCAACCCCGTAGACGGCAGAAAGGTAAAGGGCACAATCCATTGGTTATCAGCTAAAAATGCTGTTCCTACTACTCTGCGCCTTTACTCACAGCTTACAACTTTGGAAAACCCTTCAGAATTACCTGAGGGTATGACTTATACAGATTTCTTAAACCCCGAATCTTTGGAAATCGTAGAGGGAGCAATTGTTGAAAAATCGTTAGCTGATGTACCTTCCGGCGAAAAGTTCCAGTTTGTTCGTGACGGTTATTATGTTAAAGATTCAAAATATGAAAACACATTTAACCGTGTTGTTGGCTTAAAGGATAGTTTCCCCAAAAAATAATATAAGGCACTCATAACGAGTGCCTTATTTTAGGTGATTATATGATTTTTTCTTTTAAACATACAAAGCTTGCCTGCTACTCAAGCTATATGTCATCAGCAGTGGCTATTAACTTCCCGCCCATTTTGTTTATATTTTTTCATAAGCAGTTCGATTTGTCGTTGGTTGACTTAGGGGCGCTTATTTCCTTGAATTTCGGCGTGCAGATGATAACTGACATAATAGGGGCAAGTCTGATAGACAAAAAGATTACATACAGGCAAGCAGCCGTGACGGCCAATTCATTAGTTTCGGCAGGACTTTTATTGTTGGGAATTCTGCCACAGATAATGGGGGCAAAATTTTTATCCCTCATTATAGCAACCATTGTATACTCCGTAGGTTGTGGTCTTTTGGAGGTAATTATAAGCCCTATAGTAGAAGCAGTACCAGAAGACGGAAAAGCTTCAAATATGGCACTTTTACACTCATTTTACTGTTGGGGACAGCTTGTGGCTATACTGTTTACAACAATTTTGCTTTTTATTTTGGGTAACAGCAACTGGTGGATAATCAGCATTTTATGGTCTATCGTTCCCGTGTTTGCAGGTCTACTTTTTTCAAAAGTGCCTTTAAACACTTTACCTAAAGAAGATAAAAAATCATCGGTGAGCTTATTTAAAAACAAAACTTTTATTATATTTTTGCTATTGATGACCGCATCGGGCGCAGCTGAGATTGCAATTGCGCAATGGGCTTCAATGTTTGTTGAAACCGCCCTTGGGGTTACAAAAACAGTCGGAGATTTACTGGGGCCCTGTATGTTTGCTCTTTTAATGGGTGTTGCTCGTGTAATTTATGCAAAATTCAGTAAAAAGCTTAATCTTTCAAACTACATAGTTTTTTGCGGCATTTTATGTATAGCTTCTTATCTTGTTATGGTGTTTGTCCCTAACAAATATGTGGCTTTGGCGGCGGTTGGAGTTGTGGGATTTTCCGTTGGAATTATGTGGCCCGGTACACTGTCCTTGGCTTCTGTAAAATTTCCCTTAGGCGGAACTGCTATGTTTGCCTATCTTGCAATTTTCGGAGACATTGGCTGTACTACAGGACCTGCTTTAGCTGCAACAGTTTCAGAAAGCACCGCACTCTTTGGTTCGCCGTTAAAGGCAGGAATTTTGGCCTGTGTTGTGTTCCCTGTGCTGGTGGTTGTGTTAACACTTACTTTGAATAAAATGAGGTCAGAAAGTAATGCGTAAGTTTTTTGGACATTTAAATACAATAATGCGCCATCGCAGAAAGGTAATTTACCACTGTGCCAAGGTTGGTATTTTGCGTCGCGGATTACTCCATGACCTTTCAAAATACTCGCCAACCGAGTTCTTTGCAGGCGTCCGTCATTTCATCGGCACACGCAGTCCCAACGAGGGAGAGCGTGCCGTCAAGGGCTATTCTGCTGCCTGGATGCATCACAAAGGCAGAAACCGTCATCATTTTGAGTACTGGACTGACTACAGCCCGGTCACAAAGCTTGTAGAGCCTGTAAAGATGCCTATTGTTTTTGTAAAAGAAATGTTTTGCGATAGAGTCGCCGCAAGCAAAGTATACCAAGGCAAAAACTACACAGATGCTCACCCCTATGAATATTTCCAAAGGGGTAAGGCTCGCCGAAAAATCAACCAGGAAACTTCAGACCTGATTGAAAGCTGGCTCATTATGTTAAAAGAAAAAGGTGAAAAAGAAACTTTTCGCCACATAAAGTCTGTAAAGAAATATTAATTTGACACTGGCTTTGCTCTATGGTAGAATACTGTACGAAAGGCGGGGATTTTGATGATTCTTGCAATTGATATAGGAAATACAAACATTGTTATAGGTAAATATCAGGGCGACTCCTTAGAATATGTCGCTCGCATTATGACAGACGCTCACAAAAGCGAATCAGAGTACGCCGTAACAATACAGAACATTTTGTCTTTAGATAAGAATACCGATGGCAATATTGAAGGTGCAATCATTTCTTCTGTTGTGCCTCCGCTTACCAAAACAATACAATATGCTATTAAAATGCTTTATGGTGTTGATGCGTATATTGTGGGACCAGGTATTAAAACAGGCATACATCTTCAGGTAGATAACCCTGCACAGGTTGGTGCAGACCTTATTTGCGCCTGCGTGGCGGCATACAATAAATACGACTCCCCTGCCCTGGTTATTGATATGGGAACAGCCACAAAAATTATGGTTGTAGACGAAAACGCCGTATTTGTTGGTGTTTCTATTGCTCCGGGTGTTGAACTTTCATTAAAGGCATTATCCGGTGGCACAGCACAGCTTCCGCAAATCAGCCTTGATGCTCCTTCAAGGGTTATTGCCAAAAACACCGTAGAGTGTATGAAATCAGGTGTTATTTTTGGCAACGCTTCGATGCTCGACGGTATGATAGAACGAATTGAAGAAGAATTAGGCAAAAAGCCAACTCTTATTGCTACAGGCGGCTACGCAAATGCGGTAGTTCCCCACTGTAAGCACGATATTACTATTGACAATAACTTACTTCTTGACGGTCTTATAATTATGTACAACAAAAACCGCAGGAATTAAGTTAAATAAAATTTAGGCGCTGTACAGTTATCTGACGGCAGCCGAGGAGGAATTTAATATGACAAATCAAAAAAGAAAGGCAATGTCAACTAAGAACTTAGTGATGTATGCCGTACTTACTGCAATCGTTGTTATACTGCAGTATCTGGGAGCGTTTATCAAATTTGGTCCGTTCTCAATTTCATTGGTTTTAGTACCTATCGTAATAGGCGCAGCACTTTTAGGACCGCTTGCCGGTGCATGGCTTGGTACCGTATTTGGTATAACAGTACTGTGGTCAGGTGACGCCACAGCATTTTTAACCGTAAATGTAGTTGGAACTGTTATTACCGTTTTGGCAAAAGGTGCGCTTTCCGGCTTAGTTACAGGACTTGCATTCAAGCTTTTGAACAAGTATAATCTTTACCTTGCAATCGCTGTTTCTGCTATTGTGTGCCCTGTTGTTAACACCGGAGTTTTTCTTATTGGATGCTTTCTGTTCTTTATGGAAACAATCACCGGCTGGGCACAGGGTCTGGGCTTTGAATCCACCAGCGGTTACATAATCTACGGTCTCGTTGGTGGTAACTTCTTATTTGAAGTTTTGATTAACATTATTTTGGCCCCTGCAATCGTAAGACTTTTAAAAATTAAAAACTTTAATTAATAAACAAAAAGCACTCCGTAAGGAGTGCTTTTGTTTTGGACTTCTTTGTGCCGAAGAAGTCCGCTATTAAGGTTTGAAATGGTTGCAAAAAGAGTTAGCCGTCGGCTAATGCTTTCTATGTACTCTTTTTACTGTTCGTATGTATAGACGCACATAATCAAAAAAAAGTTCCGCTTTTTGCGGAACTTTTTTTAAAAACTAAATATCATACCTACAACTGCGCCAATTCCTATAAATAAAATGGGATGCTTTTTTATTTTAAATACGCCTAATACCAACACCGCAAAAAGCGCCAGATGACTCAAGTCTACTCCGGATAAGAAATCACCGTTAAACAAAGATGATTCAAAAACCGACAAAACAGAGGCAAAAAGCATACCTACAACAGCAGGGCGCAGACCGTAAAAAACATCTTTCACAAGCTTGCTTTCACTGAATTTTTCCAATATTCTTGCAATTATCAAAATAACTATTATGCTGGGAATAATCAAAGAAAGTGTGGCAAGTATACCACCCGGTATTCCGCAAACAGACGAACCTACATAGGTTGCCATATTAACACCGATTGGACCTGGTGTTGATTCAGATACTGCCACCATATTGGTGAGGTCTGACACAGTGTACCATCCGTATCGCTCACCCATTTCAAAAAGAAAAGGCAATGTAGCAAGACCGCCGCCTATTGAAAAAAGGCCTGTTTTGAAAAATTCCCAACAAAGTGTAAGGAGTGTCATTGTTTTTTGCCTCCCTTCACCTTGTCTAATATGAATTTATAGCAAATTGTCACGACTGCACAAGCAACTACAATTATGATAGGCGAAAGCTTGAAAAATACGGAAACTACCGCAGAAACAATCGCCACAATGCCTGTATAAACATCTTTTATTCCGCTCTTTGCAAGTTTCCATAACGCCTGCACCAAAAGAGCACAAACAGCAACAGATATACCGGCAAACGCACTCTTTACTATCGGGTAGTCAAAGATATACTCTAAAATTCCTGAAAGAACAAGAATTATAATTATGGACGGAGTAACAACACCAAGGGTAGCAACAATACCGCCTATGTTCTTCTTTTGCTTATAACCCACAAAAGTAGCTGTATTAACTGCTATTATTCCGGGTGTACACTGACCGATGGCAAAATAGTTTGATATTTCCTCCATCGTTGCCCATTTGTGCTTTGTTACAACTTCCTTTTCCAGCATAGGAAGCATAGCGTATCCACCGCCAAATGTAAATGCTCCTATCATAAAAAAGCTTTTAAAAAGATTGAATAATTCCCTCATAGAATCTCCTATTCTCTCTCGCCTTTGATTTTTTTGTCCAATAAATAGTATTCGATAGAATCAACAAGTCCCTGCCAGCTGGCTTCAATAATATCTTCTGATACACCAACGGTATTCCAGTTTGATTTACCGTCAGTTGTTTCGATTAAAACTCGTGTCAGCGCCGCTGTACCTGCCATACCGTCTAAAACTCTAACCTTAAAGTCAATAAGTCTTGACGCTTTAAGTTCAGGATAAAAACGGTACAGGGCTTTTCTTAAGGCTTTGTCAAGGGCGTTTACAGGACCGTCGCCTTCGGCTGCGGTGATTTCGTAATTACCGTCAACGCTGATTTTTATCATTGCCGAAGCTGTTTTTGTTGTTGTGGGAGCTATAGATATTACTTTGAATTGTTCAAGCTCGAACTGTGGCTTGTAGTACCCCAGCTTTTTCATTATCATAAGCTCAAATGAGCCTTCTGCACCTTCAAACTGATAGCCTTCGTTTTCCAGCTTTTTAACATCCTGCAAAAGCTCGGTGATTATTTCAGAATCTTTTGATATATCAGGATTAATTTTTTTGATAATTTCATATATCATTGCCCTGCCTGACATTTCAGACATCAAAAGGCGTCGCTCATTGCCGACAGTTTCAGGCTTAATATGTTCAAATGTAACAGGATTTTTTAAAACTGCATCAATGTGCATACCCGCCTTATGGGTAAACGCCATATTTCCAACATAGGGTTTGCGCTCATCGGGTACAATGTTTGCAAGCTCGTAAATGCGGCGTGATACACTCTTTAACTTCTTTAAATCTTCGACAGGAACAACGCAATATCCACGCTTTAACTGAAGATTTGGAATGATTGTACACAGGTTTGCATTTCCGCAACGCTCACCAAATCCGTTAATAGTTCCCTGAACCTGACGGGCTCCTGAAAAAACCGCCATTAAAGTATTTCCAACAGCAACACCGACATCGTTGTGGCAATGAATTGCAATGGTTATATCGGGAATACTTTCCACCACTTCTTTTGTGATTTCTGCTATTTTGTCAGGGAGCGTTGCGCCATTTGTATCACACAAGCATAAAGTATCTGCACCTGCTTCTTTCGCCGCAAGCAAAACTTTCATTGCATACTCTTTATTATTCTTAAATCCGTCAAAAAAATGCTCCGCATCAAAAATTACTTCTTTGTCGTGAGATTTCAAGTATGCTATCGTGTTCCGAATAACCGAAATATTTTCTTCCAGGCTTGCATGAAGCACCTCATTGACATGCAAGTCCCACGATTTGCCAAAAATAGCTACAACAGGAGTTTTTGCACCCAAAAGAGCCGCAACACCTGCGTCATCCTTAACATCTGTACCGAATCTGTGGGTACTGCCAAAGGCTACTATTTTGGCGTGTTTAAGTTCGAGCTCAGATATTCTTTCAAAGAGCTCTCGGTCTTTGGGGTTTGATGCAGGAGTACCTGCCTCAATATAATTTATGCCTAAATCGTCAAGCATTTTAATAATTTTTAACTTGTCATCCAGAGAAAAAGCCACACCCTCCCCTTGCGTTCCGTCACGCAGAGTGGTGTCATATACAAATATCTTTTCCATAATATGAGCCTCACTTTATCAAAAAGGTCTGCCGCAATGGCGGCAGACCAATTTTAACTTTAATTCGGACTACTGAAGAACCATAATAGCGTTTACTTCGTATACGCCCAATTTTTCTGTGCCGGCAGCTGTAATGATGTTACCAACCTTAAGATTTTTGATTGTAAATGATTTACCTGTTGCAGAATCTAAAATCTTTGTTGAATCCTTGATGAACAACTGTTTTTCTGCCACGCCGCCTGAAGCTGTCTGAACTTCGATAATAACCAAACCGTATGATGCGTTAATTGTTTTGATTGTACCTGTAACCTGAAGTGCTGACTCAACTGCTTCAGCTGTGATAGCAACTACTGTTTCGCTTTCTGTCTTAAGCTTAACATACGAACCCAGTCTTAAGTCATATACTGTAGCTGCATCGCCCTCTAAAGTTACAGTACAGTTGCGTGACATAATGTATCTTGTCTTTGAACCGTCTTTAGAAATTGTGATATATGATGTAGCATTAGAAATTGTGATTTCTTCGATTGTACCCTCAAGTGTCTTTGAAACACCTGTTGCTTTAATTACAGCAACAACACCGTACTCTAATGTAAGTGTTACTGTATCACCAACAACGATGTCTGTAATAGGTGCTTTAACTGAATTTTTAAGAACTGATGCATCGTCTTTTACTATGTAGCTTGTTTCCTTGCCGTTTTTATCTGTTACTGTGATTGTTACGCCATCAGCAGCAGTTGCATCAACAGCTGTAACCTTAAGGCTTGTAATTACTTCTTCCTTGGGCTGTGCTGTAAGTCTTACAACTAAGCCGCCTGAAATCTGTACTGTAACATAATCACTTGCTCTGAGTTTTTCAACATTCTCAACTGCTTCACCGTTATAGAAGATAACTGCATTAGCTGCAAGCTTGTAGCTTGAGATAGCACCTGTGGACACATTTTCGATTTTAATTGTTGTGCCTGTGGTGTCTGTCTTCTGGCTAACATATGCGCCTGAGAATGTTTCGTCCTCTGTGTAAGATATTGCATCTATTTCATAAAGTGCGCCATTTGAGAAAATAAGTGAAGCTTCCATACCTGCTTCCAAATCATTGATTGTTGCACGGTTAGCATCAATGTAAACGGCGTCAGAATTATTTACAACGAATTTTAATGTTTCGCCATCTGCCGTTTTAACTGAAATGCTGTTGTTAAGAGTATCGATTCTTGCGATTACGCCACCAACAAACTCAAAGTTCATCATATCAGCAATTCTCTTAATCATTACAGCAACCTGAGCGCGAGTAACCATTTCGTTAGGACCGAATTTGTTGTCGCCCATATCACCCATAATGCCTAATGTTGTTGTGTAATAAACATAGTCAATGTACTTTGCGGGTATTTCATCCACATCTGCATATGTAAGAGTTTTGTCAATGTCTTTATTGTTTTCTAACCAATTGTCAGCAGCTAAAGCTTTTGCAATCAATGTAGCCGCTTCGCATCTTTTGAGTTCTAAGTTTCTGTTATCAGCTGATAAATAATCAATTACTTCGTCAATTGTTAAAACCTTTCTGTAAACAAGGTATGCACCCTGCTTAACAGCATATGAGTCTGCACATTCTTCTAAGTCTACTTCGTAGATGCCATATGCAAAATTAACAATCTCCTGATTTGATTCAGCACTTGCACCTAAAGCTTTAGAGAATAATGTGATTGCTTCCTGTCTTGTGATGCTCTTTCCAGGTTTGAAGGTACCGTCTTCATAGCCTGTGATAACACCGTTTTCAGAAAGTGCTTCGATAGAAGCTTCTGCCCATGAATAATTTTCATCCACATCAGCAAATTTAGCTGCCTGAGCTACTGAAGCTACTGAAAGCAACATTGCTACTGCAAGAATTAATGAGAGTACTTTTTTCATTTTCTAATCCTCCTAATATGTATTTAAGTGAATAGCTTGTACATCTATACACACTTATTATACATCATATAGTGGTAAAATGCAATAGCATATGCAAAATGTTACAAAAAAATAATATTTCGCTACTGCGAAATATTATTTTAATACTCTATTCCTTTTTTTGCTTCAATTCCTTTGTCAAAGGGGTGCTTAATCTTGCGTATTTCAGAAACATAGTCCGCAAGTTCTAAAAGCTCTTGGGGAGCTTTTCTGCCTGTTAAGACAATCTCTTTTTTGCCTCCGTACATTTTAATCAACGCGATTAATCTCTGCAAGTCCACAAGTTCGTTTTCCACCGCCCCAAGCACTTCGTCCATAATCAACATACAGCACTCACCCTGCAAAACTTTTTGCGCATAATCAATACCGCAGTCAGTTTCATTTTTAAGGCATTTCTTTTGTTCGTCGTTCATATTCCAGAAAAATCCCGACGAGCGCTGACAGGGGGTGACTTTAATGTTTAAATTTTCTAAGGATTTATTCTCACAGGAAGTACCGTCTTTTAAAAACTGCAGAATTTCCACTTTTGCTCCACTACCCGCACATCTTACACCAAGACCGATTGCGGCTGTGGTTTTACCTTTTCCGTCGCCTATATAAAGATGTATCAATCTCTGTCCCTGCTTATGAGTATAAGTCTTATAAGCTGCATCAGCGATGTTAATGCCGCAGCAACATATGTCATTGCCGCCGCAGACAGCACTTTTTTAGCACCAATTAGTTCATCCCCGTAAAGAATTCCTCTGTCTTCAAGAGTTTTTAACGCTCTGGTGCTTGCGTTAAACTCTACAGGAAGTGTAACAAGCTGAAACAGCAAAACTGCCGCAAATGCCAGTATTCCCACTGTAACCAACGGTTCAACAGACAAAATTATACCCGCTATAATCAACGGTATAGAAAGATGCGAACCAATATTTGCGACGGGCAATATTGCATTTCGCACTTTGATTGGCGCATATCCTTGTGCGTGCTGTATTGCATGACCTACTTCGTGGGCAGCTACGCCAATTGAAGCAACCGATACATCTGAACGCACAGAATCAGAAAGTCTTATAACATTCGCCCTCGGGTCGTAATGGTCAGAAAGTGTGCCGGAAACTGCTTCTACTTTAACAGCATAAAGGCCATTTGCATCCAAAATAGCACGAGCTACTTCTGTTGAGGTTTTAGCCTCGCGGGACATAACCTGAGAATACTTTTTATAAGTACTTGACACCTTTGCCTGAGCAATCAGCGAAATAACTATTGCAGGCAAAACCAGTATTAAATAATAGCTATCAAAATAAAACACTACATAACCTCCTTACAAAGGTAACACCATAGATACAATAGTAAAATAAATAATAAGCGACAATGCGTCAACAATTGTTGTAATAAATGGACTTGCCATAACTGCCGGGTCAAGACCTATTTTCTTTGCGAGCATAGGCAATGTTGAACCTACAATTTTCGCAAGCACCACTGTTGAAAATATTGCTGCACTTACTACAGTTGCAACCAAAATGTTAATTCCATCTGTAAACAGGTTGTCAATAAATAAAACTTTAAAGAAACACACAAAAGCCATAACAGCACCTGAAATAGCAGCAACCCGTGCCTCTTTCCACGCAATTTTTAAAATGTCAGCGAATTCTATTTCCTCAAGCGCAAGACTTCTGATAACGGCTACCGACGACTGCCCGCCTGCATTACCTGCCGTACCCATAAGCATCGGAATGAACGCAACCAAAGCAGGGTATACCGCCAAAGACGATTCAAAGCTTGATAAAATGCCTCCTGTGAAAGTAGCTGTTAGCATAAGAATCAGTAACCAGATAATTCTTTTTTTAAATGTTTCTACAACACCCTCCTCGGTATATGACTTGTCAGAAGGTGTCATACCTGCCATCATTTCGATATCTTCCGTGGTTTCCTGCTCGATAACATCCACAATATCGTCAATGGTTATAATACCTACCAGTCTGCTCTCTGCATCAACAACAGGCAAAGACAAAAAGTCGTATTTCTTAAAATACTGGGCGCCTGTTTCCTGGTCGTCATGAGTATATACAAATATAGGGTCTGCCACCATTATGTCAGATATTATTTCATCAGACTGACTAAGTATTAGTTTTCTTATAGAAATTGTACCCTCTAAATGGCGTTTTTCATCAATTACATAACAGGTGTTAATAGTTTCTTTGTCAACACCTGTGGCGCGTATATGGCGTATAGCCTCACGAACCGTCATTTCTTTCTTCAAATCTACAAACTCCGTTGTCATAATGGAGCCTGCTGAATCTTCGGGATATTTTAAAAGCTGATTTATTATACTTCTGTTTTCGTGGGTTGAGTTTTTGATAATTCTCTTTACAACGTTTGCAGGCATTTCCTCGATAATGTCAACGGCGTCGTCCGCCGCAAGTTCGTCGATAACAGCCTTGAGCTCGCTGTCGGAGAAGCCCTTTATAAGGAACTCCTGAGTCTCTTCGTCCATCTCAACGAAAACATCTGCCGCAAGCTCCTTGGGGAGCATACGAAAAAG
>JAGBXV010000032.1 GCA_017629115.1 Clostridia bacterium
AATAAAAGCAATCCACCCTGAGGCAAACATTGTAGCCGTTGACTACGACCCCGGCGCAAGCAAGGTAAATCAGCAAAACCGAATTAAACTGATGCTTGCCAATGCAAAAGTGCCCGAGGCAATACACGAAGAGGTAACGCCCAACATCTATACAGGAAAAAATATGAATATATAAAAATGAAAGCACACGGAAAAATCCGTGTGCTTTTTCGTGTTAGATATTAAAATATTCTTATTTTTTGATGTTCCGGACTATTTTTACCGGTCGCCTCTTATACAATACCTTGAGCCATCATTGCCTCTGCCACCTTCAAGAAGCCTGCAATGTTAGCACCTGCAATGAGGTTACCCTCCATGCCGTATTCTTTAGCTGCGTTGTTACAGCTATTGAAAATGTTTGTCATAATGCCGTGGAGCTTTTCGTCAACTTCTTCGGCACTCCATGAAAGTCTCATTGAATTCTGGCTCATCTCGAGTGCTGATACTGCAACGCCGCCGGCATTAACAGCCTTTGAAGGAGCAACAACCACACCGTTTTTAACCAGATATTCAACAGCTTCAGCTGTTGTGGGCATGTTAGCTACTTCTATGTAGTATTTTACGCCGTTTGCAACGATTTTTTCAGCATCAGAAAGCTGAACTTCGTTCTGTGTTGCACAGGGCATAACAACATCAACCTTAACGCCCCAGGGCTTTTCGCCGGGGAAGAATTCTGCGCCGAATTTGTCAGCATAATCCTGTGCCTTGTCACGGCCTGAAGAACGCATTGTGAGCATATAAGCTGCTTTTTCTTCTGGGATGCCGTCTTTGTCATATACATAACCGTCAGGACCTGAAATAGTAAGCACCTTACCGCCTAACTGGTTAATCTTAAGTACTGTACCCCAGGCAACATTACCGAAGCCTGATACTGCAAATGTCTTGCCCTTAATGTCATCTCCGTGGCTTTTTAATACTTCGTTACAGAAGTAAACAGCACCGTAGCCTGTAGCTTCAGGACGGATTAAGCTGCCGCCGTACGAAAGACCTTTACCTGTTAATACTGCGTTTTCAAAGTTGTTGCAGATTCTTTTGTACTGACCAAAGAGGTAGCCGATTTCTCTTGCGCCAACGCCGATGTCACCTGCAGGAACATCGATGTGTGAGCCGATGTGGCGTGAAAGCTCTGTCATAAATGACTGACAGAAACGCATAATTTCGGCATCTGATTTGCCTCTGGGGTCGAAGTCAGAACCACCCTTACCGCCGCCGATAGGAAGACCTGTCAAAGAATTTTTGAACACCTGTTCAAAACCTAAAAACTTGATAATACCGGGATAAACTGAAGGATGGAAACGAAGACCACCCTTGTAAGGACCGATTGCACTGTTAAACTGTAAACGGTAACCTCTGTTTACATGAACATTGCCCTCGTCATCTGTCCACGGAACTCTGAAAGAGATAAATCTTTCGGGTTCTACAATTCTTTCAACAAGACCTGCTTTTTCGTACTCGGGATGAGCTTCGATAACAGGCTCTATTGATTCGAGAACTTCTTCAACTGCCTGTAAAAACTCAGGCTCGCCCGCGTCTCTTTTCTTAACAGTTTCCAATACGCTGTTAAGGTATTGATTTTTTAACATAAAATCGCCTCCAAAAAATAAAACACAACAACACAACTTAAATCCCAAGAGCTACTCATTCGTAATCAGCAGCGCTTAGGAGTATTTTTAATTATAATTAGACATTATACTACAAAGAAATTGCGATGTCAACAAAAAGTTTTGCAAAAAACCGATTTCGAACACTTTTTTATTGTTATGACCGAAAAATATAAAATATTCCAAAAACATTTTGGAAAAGACTGCAAAATACAATAAATAATATTTGCAAACAAATAAATGAAGAAAAATTTAAAGAATATAAAAATACCTATATGCAGAACAAACAAAATATTTTTTATTGACACAGCGAGGATTTTTATAGTATAATGTACCAGTAATTGAAGATGCTGGTGTGGCTCAGTCGGTAGAGCAGCTGATTCGTAATCAGCAGATCGTCGGTTCAAGTCCGATCACCAGCTCCAAAAGCACAGAACACTCTTTATGAGCGCTCTGTGCTTTTTATTCTGCAGAAATGATATTCGGACTTGAAGGGTCGGGAGTGAATGACTGCCGGTGGCAGTCAGAGCCGACCACCGCACCGTCCGCAGACGGGCAAGTCCGATCACCAGCTCCAAAATCACAGAGCACTCACAAGGAGTGCTCTGTGGTTTTTTGCTTTAGTGTCGAATGTTTTGAACATTTTTTTAACGCTAAGGCAATTTCCTTGACAACGCTCTGCCTTGGTTTTATAATTATAAATATCAATCAAAGCGAAAGAGGTATGTTATGAAACGCACAAAATTAGCAGACAGAATGTTGCCTATATACACCAAGGGCGAGGAAATTTTTAATATGACAACGCATATCGTAGGCGGCGGTCTGGGTATTGTTGCCTTGGTTTTGTGTGTGGTTTTTGCGGCAATTGGTGGCAATGTTTACGGTGTGGTATCCGGAGCGATTTACGGTGCCACGATGATTATACTGTATGCGATGTCGAGCATATATCACGGACTTAAACCTGAAATGCTGGCAAAAAAAGTTTTTCAGGTTATAGACCATTGCTCCATATTTTTACTTATTGCCGGAACATACACCCCCATTGCGCTGTGCTCGTTACGCGAATATTCCCCATGGCTTGGCTGGACCATATTTGGTGTTGTATGGGGTATGGCGGCACTTGGAATTGCACTTAACTCAATTGATTTAAAAAAGTACAGTATATTTTCTATGATATGCTATCTGGTTATGGGCTGGTGCATTATTGTTGCGGCAAAGCCTGCCTGGGCTGCAGTAGGTGCAGACGGTATGAATATGATTTTGGCGGGCGGTATACTGTATACCTTGGGAGCAATATTTTACGGAATAGGCGTTAAGAAAAAATATATTCATTCGGTATTTCATATTTTTGTGGTGCTGGGAAGTGTAGTTCATTTTCTGGCGATTTTGATTTATGTAATGTAAGGTGAAAATTATGAACTATGCAGTAGTTGACACAGGCTCCAACACCATAAGGATGTCTGTTTATAAGTACGAAAACGAAAATCTTTCAGAGCTGTATACTGAGGCTGTTTTTGCAAATTTAGCAGGTCATATTATTGATAATCGCCTTAGCGATGATGGAATTGATGTGTGTTGCGAGGCAATATTACACCATAGAAGTAAGGCGAAAGAGTTTGATGCCAAGTTCTATGTTTTTGCCACAGCGGCAATACGAAATGCCCAAAATTGTGAGAAAATTGTTGAAAAAGTAAAAGAAAAAACAGGTATAAATTTAGAAATTTTATCAGGACTTGATGAGGGAGAGCTGAGCTTTTTGGGCGCGGTTTCGGACTTTCCTGTCACATCGGGTGTAATGGCTGATGTGGGTGGTGGCTCTTCTGAGGTTATTTTGTTTTCCGACGGAAAGCCTGTGGCAATACAGTCAGTGCCCATTGGCTCGCTAAAGGCGTATAAGACATTTGTAGCAGGGGAAATGCCCACAGTCGAAGAAGTGCAAATGATTAAGGACGAAATCACCAAATATCTGAACAGCAATGAAAAATTTAAAAATGTAAGTGCTGAAAGTCTATGCCTGGTAGGCGGCGGCGTAAGGGCGGCAAAAAAGCTGTCGGAGCTTTTTTTAGGCAGAGAGGATTTAGATGTAGATTCTGTTAAACATATGCTTGCACTTTTTGTTGCGCGACCTGACACTATGGAAATTTTAGAACGCACAACCCCAAAAAGAAAGCTTACAATAACTCCGGGACTTGCCATATATTCGGCAATTGGTGAGTATTTTGGAGCAAACAAAATCTACCTGAGCGATAAGGGAATAAAGGAAGGCTATGCCTTCAAGTACCTAATTCATTAAATTTAATACTATTGTTATTGTTTTTTAATATATTAATGGTACAATAAAAATAGCTAAGTAGGCAATTTACAGGAAAGAAGGTATCAATATGAAGAAAAACTTACTTATTTCTGTGTCGATGCTGCTTTCGGTTATCTTTATTTTGTCCGGATGTTCGTGGTTTTCTACTAAGGAAGGAAATTCTGATGTAGATGCTTGTGTATACTATATTGAAGGAAACGGAACTACACTTGTGGAAATGGATGTATCACTCCCTGACGGTTCCCATGAGGAAAAGGTTGAATATTTAATCAACCAGCTTCTAAATCCTCCCGAAGGTAAGCAAAGCCCCTTATGTAAAGGAACGAAGTTGATTTCGGTCAGAATAGAGGACGAAATAGCAACTGTAGATTTTACGAAAGAATTTTCAAATCAGGAAGACACCAGATACACATTAGCTCCTGCAGCTTTGGCAAAGACCTTGTGCTCCCTTGAGTTTATATCGGGCGTTGATATTCGTGTTGAGGGTTCTGCGGCCCTTGGTGCTGACGGAACGCCTATTGGCATAATTATGGAAAGTGATGTTTTAGATATTTCGCTTACCACACAGTCCACAAAGAAAACAGTTGTTTTATATTTTGCGGACGGAATGGGCGAAGGTCTGTCAGTAGAGCGTAGAGATGTGGAGGTTGCTGCATCAAGCACAGTGGAGAAAGTAGTTATTGAAGAGCTTATTAAAGGTCCTAAGAGCTCGGATAACATATCCACCATTCCTGCAGAAACTAAAATTATATCTGTAGAAACTAAAAACCGTGTGTGTTTTGTAAATTTATCTAAAGAATTTGTGGATAGATACCAAGGCGGAACAGCAGGCGAAGTACTTACTATTTACTCTATAGTAAATTCTTTAACTGAGCTTGATACTGTAGGAACAGTACAGTTCCTGATTGAAGGAGAAAAGCGTGATGTGTTTGTGCACATGGCAATTAATGAACCTATAGCAAGGGATAAGAGTATAGTAGTAGAATGACATAAAGGGGATTCGCACTTTTGCGAATCTCTTTTTAATTTGCATTGACAAAAATGCAAAAATAATGATATAATGAACTAGTATAGCATAAAATAGTAAAATACTGATTTTGGAGGATATACTGATGATTAGAACTTATGTAAAAGATGTAAGTGCCAACATCGGCGAAGTTGTTAAAGTACAGGGCTTCGTTGAAAATTTCCGTAATTCGCGCGCTATGGCATTTATCGTTTTAAAGGACATTACAGGCAAAGTTCAGGTAACAATAGAAAAAGAACAGCACCCCGAAATGGAAGCGGCTTTAGAAACCTTAACTGGCGACTCTGTTATTACAGTTGTTGGTAAGGTTATAGAAAATGAATATGTTAAGATGGGCGGTATCGAGATTCTTCCCGATGAGCTTTTTGTTGAAAGCGTAGCAGACGCTCTTCCTATCACAAGAAAGGAAATCCCTGCAACAAAGAAAAAGCAGGCTGTTGAGCGTTCTTCAATCGACCAGAGAATTGATTTCCGCTGGATTGATTTAAGAACAGACGAAAACCAGCTTATGTTTAAAGTACAGACAGCTTTTGTTGCTGCTATGCGTGAATTTTTATTGGAGAAAAACTTCATCGAAATTCACTCACCCAAATTAATCGGCGCAGCATCAGAAAGTGGTTCTGATGTTTTTGAAGTTAAGTATTTTGACAGGAACGCATATCTTGCTCAGAGCCCTCAGTTCTACAAGCAGATGGCTATGGCAAGCGGATTTGAAAAAATCTTTGAAGTAGGTCCTGTTTTTCGTGCAGAAAAATCCTACACCAGCAAGCACACAACAGAATTCACAGGCTTTGACCTTGAGTTCAGCTATATAGAAGACTACCGTGATGTAATGCAGTTGGAAGCTGAGCTTTTAACATACGCCCTCGGCAAGGTAGCAGAAAAATACGGCAAAGAAATCGAAGAAATGTTCGGCATTCCTGTTGTTGTTCCCAAGCTTCCTTTCCCTGTTGTAACACTTAAAGAACTCTACGACGGTTTAGAGAAAGAATTTGGATACACAGTTCCTGATTCAGAAAAAGGCGATTTAACAACAGAAGCAGAAAAATTAAGCTTTGAGTGGGTTAAGAAACACTACGACCACGAATTCTTGTTCGTAACAGATTTCGATGCTGAAAAGAGAGCTTTCTATCATATGAGAGACGATAAGGGAACACCTATGGGTTATGACCTTATCTGGCGTGGCGTAGAAATCACAACAGGCGCTCAGCGTGAACACCGTTACGATGTATTGGCTCGTCAGGCAGAAGAAAAAGGTTTAGCAAAGGATGTAGAATTCTATCTTGAGTTCTTCCGTTACGGTTGTCCTCCCCATGGTGGCTTCGGTATCGGTGTGGACAGAATGACAATGCTCCTTTTGGGTCTTCACATTAAGGATGCAATGTTTATCTTCCGCGGACCTAACAGATTAAATCCGTAATAAGAGTGAATAATATCCTCTATTGGGGATAAAATATTATTGACAAAGATATATCCTTTTGCTATAATTGTTCACGGAGACTCGGCTTTTTTGGAAAGTCTTTCAGGGAGTATGCGTCATGGACTGAGAGCGCATTAAGATGAGTAGTAAGTACGGGAACACTCCGGCGTGTTTTAGTTTAATAAAAAAGAGGATGCTTTTTGCATCAAAGCGGGTGGCACCGCGGGTAATATTTTTAGTTTACTCGTCCCGGGAATATTCTAATGGATATTCCCGGGATTTTAATTTTGTAAAAATAATCAGGAGGTATGATTATGTATAGAACACTATTCTGTAATGACATCAGGGATCAGCACATCGGTCAGACTGTTCAGCTTGCGGGTTGGGTTGATGTTGTGCGTGACCACGGTGGCGTTATATTTATTGACCTTCGTGACTACACCGGCGTTACACAGGTTGTTATTCACGATGAAAGCTTTTTAGAAAATGTAAACCGTGAAACCGTTATTTCCGTTTCCGGTAAGGTAGAAAAGCGTGACCCCGAAACAGTAAACGAAAAAATCGCAACAGGTGAGGTTGAGCTTGTTGCAGATTCCTTGCAGGTACTTGGTAAGAGCCAGAATATGCTCCCCTTTGAAGTAAGAGCATCCCGCCAGAGCAAGGATGAGCTTCGCTTAAAGTATCGTTACCTGGATCTTCGTAACCCCAAAAACCACGAAAATCTGGTTATCCGTTCAAAGATAATCCGTCATCTTCGTAATAAAATGGAAGAAAAGAACTTCCTTGATATGCAGACACCTATCCTTACTGCATCGTCACCCGAGGGCGCAAGAGACTTCTTAGTTCCCAGTCGTAAGCATCCGGGCAAGTTCTATGCACTTCCTCAGGCACCTCAGCAGTTTAAACAGCTCTTAATGGTGTCTGGCTTTGACCGCTACTTCCAGGTAGCACCATGCTTCCGTGATGAAGATGCGAGAGCTGACCGTTCACCCGGTGAATTTTATCAGTTAGACTTCGAGATGGCGTTTGCAACACAGGACGAAGTTTTAGAAGTCTGCGAAGATTTAATTTACGACACATTCAAGACATTTTCAAATAAGAAAATCACAGAAAAGCCTTTCCGTCGTATCACATACGCGGAATCAATGATGAAGTACGGCTCAGATAAGCCCGACCTTCGTAACCCCCTTGTTATCTGTGATTTGACAGAATTTTTCGCAGATGTAGAGTTCCCTGCATTCCGCTCAAAACCCGTTCGCGGAATTGTTGCTGACTGTCAGGGCAAGTCAAAGAAATTCTTTGAAGATTCATTAAAATTTGCAACATCTGCTGAAGTTGGTCTTGGCGGTCTTGGTTATATCACATTAAAGGACGGCGTGTTCTTAGGTCCTATCGCTAAGTTCTTAACAGATGCTAAGAAAGAAGAAATTATAAAAATCACAGGCGTAAAAGAGGGCGAAACACTGTTCTTTATCTGTGATGATAAGAAAAACGACACAGAGAAAAAAGCAGGTCACATCCGTACTTGGCTTGCTAGACCTGAACAGCTCGATTTAATTCGTGATGACGCTTTTGAGTTCTGTTTTGTAGTTGATTTCCCCATGTACGAAAACGACGAAGAAACAGGTGAAACAATCTTCACACACAACCCCTTCTCAATGCCTCAGGGCGGAATGGAAGCGCTCCTTACAAAGGACCCCGAAGAAGTGCTTGCTTACCAGTATGACCTTGTTTGTAACGGTATTGAGCTTGCATCAGGTGCAGTTCGTAACCACGATATTGACATAATGAAGAAAGCATTTGAGATTGCAGGCTATTCAGAAGACGAATTAAAGGCGCGCTTTAATGCTTTATACACAGCGTTCCAGTACGGTGCTCCTCCTCATGCCGGTATGGCACCGGGTATTGACCGTATGGTAATGTTATTGACAGACGAGGAAAAAATCTTAGATGTTATCGCATTCCCCTTAAACGGCAACGCTCAGGATGTAATGCTTGGTGCTCCAAGTTTTGTTACAAAGCAGCAGTTAGAAGATGTTCACTTAGTTGGCAACGGCGCTGTATTTGCAAACTCAGGCACTGCTACAGGATCTTCCCGTCAGGCTCAGGGTAAGAGGTCAACATTCTCAAACGCTCAGCAGCTTAACCAGATAGCACTTTCCGAGGAAGAGGAATCATTGGTGCAGGGAATTTTTGAATCAATGAAAGACGATGAAAACGCATTAAAGAATATAGACACAGAAAATGTGGAAGAAATGGTTCATGTTATGCCTATGACAAATGTACTGCGCGAAGACCAACGCATGCAGCCTTTCTCAAGAGAGTCTCTTCTCGAGGGTGCGCCCGAGCGTAGTGAAGACAGCTGGGTTGTTCCCAGACTTGTAAAGTGAGGTGTGTAGAATGAAGTATTTTGCAGAAGAAATTAAAAAAGGCGGCAACATTGCCGTTGATGATACAATTTTAGTAAAAGATGCTGTTTCCTCGGCAGGCTCACGCATATTAGACGGATTTAAGCCTCTTTTTAGCGCGGAAGCTGTGGTAAGATTAGAGGAAAATGGCTACACCGTTGCAGGAAAAACTCATGTTGGTGAGTTTGGTCTTGATTTAGTTGGCGAATTTTCGTACTATGCAGAAAAGTCCGAAAACTTACTTGGCGCAGCGGCAGAATTAGTAAAGAGCGGCGAAGTAAAAGCAGCTCTCGGCGTTGATATGAACGGCGCAACAAGAAGAGCGGCAGCTATTTCAGGTGTTGACTTTTTAAAACCCACCTACGGTACAGTTTCACGCTATGGTGTGATTTCCTGTGCAGCATCAGGCGAGCAGGTTGGCGTTTATGCAAAAGATGCTTGTGGCATTGCTGAGGTTATGGGCGTTATCGCAGGCCATGACGAAAAAGACGGCACAAGCTTAAAAGAAATGCCTAAATACGATATTGAAGATGTTAAAGGTAAGAAAGTTTGCATAGTAAAAGAATTGTTAGACAAGTGCGACGAAGAAACAAAGAAAAAGGTTTTAGCTTTTGCAGATAGTTTAAAATCAGCAGGTGTTGTTGTTGAAGAAATATCAGTTGACTTTTTTGACATTGCAAACACAGCGTGGCAGATTCTTATGTGCGCTGAAACCTGCAACAATGTATCACGCTATGACGGTGTTAAATTTGGTCACAGAGCAAGCGACTATAAAAATATTGACGAGCTTTATGTAAACTCAAGAACTGAAGGCTTTAACTTCTTAACAAAGGCAGTTATTCTCTATGGTTCTGATGTTTTGTCAAAGAATCGTTATAAGGACTGCTATGACAAATCATTAAGAATCCGCAGAGTAATAGCGGAAAAATTTGCAGAACTTATGAATAAGTACGATGCAGTTTTGATGCCTGCTTGCAGTAAAACTGCATACAAAGCTTACGACATAAAGGACGCATTCAACAAAGTGTACGATGAGAGCGTATTCACAGCAGTTGCAAACCTTATTGGTACACCCGCGCTTGTAACCTGCGGTGTTCAGCTTATGGGTAAGTCTTTCTCTGAAAGCACACTTTTGAGCCTTGCATCAAGTGTTGAAAAGGAGGGCAAATAATAATGAACTACGAAATAGTTATCGGTCTTGAGACCCATGTTGAGTTAGAGACAAAGTCAAAGATTTTCTGCTCTTGCGGCGGTCATTCTGAAGCAAAAGAACCCAACGACTGTGTATGCCCTGCCTGCAGCGGTATGCCCGGTATGCTCCCTGTTATGAACAAGCGTGTTGTAGAATTGGCAGTAACAGCAGGACTTATGCTCAACTGTAACATCAACAGATACACAACATTTGACAAGAAAAACTATTACTATCCCGACCTTCCCTGTGCATATCAGATTACACAGCTTAATCACCCCATTTGCACAGACGGTTGCGTGACATTAAATACTTCAAAAGGTAAGCGTGACATTCGCATTAAGCAGATTCATATGGAAGAAGATGCAGGTAAACTTGTTCACGGCGGCAAGTCAAGCTTTGTTGACTTTAACCGTACAAGTGTTCCTCTTATTGAAATCGTTACTCAGCCTGATTTCCGTAGCGCAGAGGAAGTTGTATTGTATCTCAACAAGTTAAAGTCAATGTTCCGTTCAGGCGGTATTTCTGAATGTGAAGAGGGTGCAATGCGTTGCGATGTAAACATTTCTGTTCGCCCTGAGGGTAGCGAAGAATTTGGTGTTCGTACAGAAATCAAGAATATGAGCTCCTTTGAAGCAATCGAAAAAGCAATTCAGTACGAAGCTCAGCGCCACATTGACGCAATTGAGTTTGAAACAGAAGAGCTTGTTCAGGAAACAAGAAGATTTGACGATGCAACAGGCAAAACCTTTGCAATGCGAAACAAGGAAACAGAGGCGGATTACCGTTATTTCCCTGACGCAAACCTTATGCCTATTGTAATCGATGACGAATGGCTTGAGCGTATCAAATCAGAAATGCCCGAAGCAGTAGACGAAAAGGCAGAGGACTACAGAGCGGCCGGAATTTCTGACAAGGAAATCGATATGCTTATTTCAAACAACAAAATAAGCAAGCTATTAGACGATACTGTGGCGCAAGGCTGCAATGCAAAAGATACAGCAAGCTGGATTTTGTCAGACTGCGCAGGCGTATTGCGTAAAGACGGCAAAACTTTAGCTGACCTTACAATTACTGCTGAAAAACTTTCGGCAATCATCAAGATGGTGCTATCTGGCGACATCAACCGTGTTGCAGGTAAGAAAGTGTTAATTGCAGTTATCGAACAGGATGTTGACCCTGTTCAATACTGTAAGGCAGAAGGACTTGACCGCAAGGTTGACACATCTGCAATCGAGGCTATTATAGAGCAAAAAATTTCCGACAATCCTCAGGCGGTTGCAGACTTTAAGGCAGGTAAGGAAAAGGCAAAACAGGCACTCTTCGGCGCTTGTATGAAAGAGCTTAAAGGTGCAGGCGACCCTGCAATCATAAAAGAAATATTGGACAAGAAATTAGCTGAATGCTAATGGGAATGTAGCGGGAGTAAATTATTACTCCCGCTGTGTTATAGGAGAAGATATGAAGAAAATTTTGTTAGTTATGGTAGGAGGTACCATCTGCACTGAAGTAAATGATGAAGGTATATTAACAGTTAATGAAAAAGCAGGGGTACAGCTTGTTGAGAATTTTAAAAAATCGGATTCTGCGTATAAAAATTGCGTGGAATTTGATATGACAGAAAATCTTTGCATCTTGAGTGAAAATTTGACTGTTGACAATTGGAATAGAATTTTAGATACCTATAAAAAGCATATTAAAAATGATAGCTACGACGGCGTTTTGTTTGCCCACGGAACAGACACATTAGCCTATTCTGCGGCACTCTTTTCACAAGTTTTGGCAGATACCGAAGTTCCTGTGTTTTTAGTTTCGGCGCAGGCAAGGCTTGAACTTCCGCATTCTAACGGAAATGAAAATTTCAGATGCGCTGTTGAATGTATATGCAAGGGGATTGTTCCCAATGTGTATGTTGCGTATAAAAATATATCCGACGGCAGAATGCTTTTGCATATTGCTTCAAGACTTGAACAATGCAAAAACTACTCCGAGGATTTACACAGTTTAGGTGCGATAGATATTACAAATATTAATGACGGCAAAATAAAAGAAATATCCCAAGCATTCCCCCATGAAAAAGTAAATGTTATGATAGATAAGGATAAGCTCACTCTAAAGGAGTGCGTAATGATGATAATGCCCTATGTGGGTATAAACTATGGGGCGTATAATTACAGCCGTTTCGGGGCGATTCTTCACGGCACATACCATTCAGGTACTGCCTGTGTTGAGGAAAAAACCTCCCAGCGTTCGATTCTTTATATGATAGATAAGTGCTCAGCACTTTCTGTAGATTGTTTTTTTGCACCGTCCAAGGAACACGGAGAAATTTATCACACCGTAAGTGATATTTCCAAATTCACAACGGAAAACGGTAAAAAAATCGGTTTTCTATACGGTATGACAAATGAGGCTGCGTATGCAAAGCTGTTAATAGCATATTCGTATTTTGATGACAAAGAAAAGATAAAAGAATTTATCCATACAGAGTGCAATTTTGAATATTTTGACAGGTGATAAGATGACAGATAAAATTTATTTGAATGATTCATATTGTAAAGAATTTATAGCAACCGTTCTGTCCTGCGAAATGACAGAAAAAGGGTACGAAATTATTCTTGATAAAACGGCATTTTTCCCCGAAGGCGGTGGACAGGCTGCAGATTGTGGAACAATTGAAGGAATAGCAGTAACTGATGTTCAAGAAAAGAATGGCGTTGTAGTTCATACAACGGATACTGAAATTCCAGTTGGAAAAGAAGTAAACTGTGCTATTGACTGGGAATTAAGGTTTTCCCGCATGCAGAGCCACTCGGGAGAGCACATATTGTCGGGTGTGGCGCACTCGCTTTTTGATTGTACCAATGTGGGATTTCACATGAGTGAGTCACTTATGACAGTTGACCTTGACAAGGCGCTTTCGGCAGATGATATTTCAAAAATCGAGCTTTTGTCAAATCAGGCTATTTACAAAAACCTTGAAATCAAAGCAATATATCCTACAAAGGAAGAACTTGAAACACTCAGATTTCGTAGCAAGATTGAGTTATCAAATGATGCCAGAATTGTTGTAATCGGCGATGTGGACGCCTGCGCCTGCTGTGCGCCTCATGTTGACAGAACAGGTGAAATCGGCATAATTAAAATAGTTAATGCCTACTCATACAAGCATGGAACAAGAATTGAAATGCTTGCAGGTATCAATGCACTTTCTGATTATGTGGCGCTTAATTCTGCCAATAAAGAGCTTATGGGACTTTTGTCTGCGGCGCGCTTTAATGTCAATGAAGCGGTAGCAAAGCAAAATGAACAGCTGATAGCGTTAAAATCACAAAACGCACAGATGTCAAAGAGATTAGCACTTTCAGAGCTTGAGACTGTAAATATTGGAGATAGTGTCTATGCAATAAGCAAAAATATTAACTACGATGAATTAAGGCATTGTGCTAATTTCTTGCAGGAGCAGGGCGCAAAAACTTGTGTTTTACTGTCAGAAGCAGAGGAAGGCTACATCTATGTTGTGGCAAGTGTGATGCGGGATGTGAGGGAAATAGTAAAAGAATTAAATCAGAAATTCTCAGGCAAAGGCGGCGGTAAGCCCGACTACGCTCAGGGAAAACTCTCGGGCGGATGTGAAGAAGAACTGAAAAAAATCGTAGAAGAATTACTATAACAAAAAAGCTCTCCTTATGGAGAGCTTTTTTGTTATAGTAATATAATGAATAAATAATACATTAAAGGTATTGTGCCCACTGCTAAAATATTTGATATCATAGCCATAGAAGCACCTGTCTTTGTATCGCCGCCGTATGCCGCAGGGTAAACAATTGTGTTTAATCCCATTGGTGTTGCGTATGCAATCAGCGTGAGAATAACAATTTCCTCAGCTGCGCCGAGAAGTTTTAAAACGCTTACAAAGATTGCAGGGATAATAATTAATCTCAAAAGAGTTGTCAGATACACTTTTTTATTCTTTAAAAGCTCGCTGAATTTATATCCTCCCACAACCATACCGGCAAGCAGCATAGCCACAGGGCCCATGCAGTTTCCTGCGTTTTCAAGGGCGGTGGTCATAAACAGAGGTACAAACCGGCTCGCGCCTGTAACACCCAAAATTATACCAAGCACCATTGCAAGAAATGGCGGTGTTAAAAGACCTGTCTTCAGATTAGACCAGATACTTTTGGAATTTTTCGATTTTGGTACTAATATGTACAAGCCCCACGCAAGCACTATCGCGTTCATCAAAAATGTGAACATAATGTACTTAAAGAGCATTTCGTCGCCCCATATTCCAAGAACAATATAATTTCCCATATAGGCGAAATTACTAAATGTCAGAGCGTATTTGTATATCTGACGCTGATAGGAAACAGCAGGGTCCTTGGTGCGATTTTTAATAAACAGCGCAGACAGAGGGTATGAAATAGCCATAGCAACCGCCACAATCACGATACTGTACAGCATAAACTTTGAACAGCTCAAAAGATTCTGTGGCGTGCACATTTTAATCTGATTGGAAAGCGTCAATGCAGGTGAAAGTACAAATACCAACAGCTTTGAAACTACAGCCGAGCTGTTTTCGGGTAAAAACTTTCCCTTTTGTAATATGCAGCCTGTCAGCATAAGAACAAACATAACAAGCATTTGTGTAAGCGTAAGGTTGAAAACTTCCATAAATAATCTCCTCAATGCTGAAAACCGGAAATATTTTAGCACCAATATGCACAAAAGTCAATGTGTTTTTTATTATTTTATAATATCCTCACCGCAAATGAATCCTTACCCGCAAAGCGGATAACTTCTTTTTCGATGTTTTCAAAGAGCCATTTTGTGTCCTCATAGCTTTCGTTGACGGTGGAGTTTCTGGTGATACTTAAAGATTTGCACGAAATAAACAAAAATAAAAGAATAAAAAATAAGGCCTACAAAGCTATAAGCGGCAAGCTATTATTTCTTTATTATATTTCGTTTTGTGATGCCATTGATATATTATTTTCGGCTAAGACTTTTTGCGTTTTTGCTTCGTCCTCTGCCTTTAATACCATCAGCGCTTTGCCCTCTGTTCTGCCTAAGAAAGCATACATATATTCAATGCTGATTTGGGCATTTTTTAAAATAGAAAGGACAGATGCTAACCCTCCTGAACGGTCGTCGATATACACAGCTACAACATCTGTAAGCTTTGCGATAACGCCTGCTTCATTTAAAACCTTTTTGGCTTTCTCGGCATCATCAACAATTACACGCAAGACCCCGTAGTCAGCCGTATCTGCCAAAGACAGAGCTTTTAAGTTGATGTTGTTTTGCGAAAGGCAGTCAAGGATTGCTTCTAATCTTCCGAACTTGTTTTCTACAAAAATGGAAAGCTGTTTAATAAACATGGTGATCTTCCTTTCTTACTTTAATTTTCTTTTATCAATTACACGCTTTGCTTTGCCCTCTGATCTTTCGATTGATTTGGGGTTTACAAGGCAAACCTTTGGACCGATACCGAGAGTTGAACGAAGTTTTTCAGAAATCTGCTTTTCAACTGCTGAAATCTTTTTGATTGAGCCGTCGGAGAATAAGTCTTCGCTCATTTCCACATTAACTAAGAAGGTGTCGGTGTTGTTTTCGCGGTCAACTACAATCTGATAGTTGGGTGTAACCTTTTCGCCGATTTTTAAGAGAACTTCTTCAATCTGTGAGGGGAACACATTAACACCGCGGATAATGAGCATATCGTCTGTTCTGCCCTGAGGCTTTCTCATTCTTACATGAGTTCTGCCGCACTTACATTTTTCGTAAGTTAGTGAGCAAATATCTCTAGTTCTGTAACGGATAAGGGGGAAGCCTTCTTTTGTAATAGTGGTAAACACCAGCTCGCCCCATTCGCCCTCGGGAAGAACCTCTCCTGTGTCGGGGTCGATGATTTCGGGGATAAAGTGGTCTTCGCATACGTGCATACCGCACTGATATTCACATTCGTAAGATACGCCGGGGCCCATAATCTCAGAGAGTCCGTAAATATCATAGGCCTTTAAGCCTAATTTTTCTTCAATCTGTGTTCTCATTTCCTCTGTCCAGGGCTCAGCACCAAAGATACCAACCTTTAGTTTAAGCTGGTCTTTTAAACCCATTTCCTCAATTGCTTCGCCAAGGTACATAGCGTATGAGGGTGTACAGCAAAGAACTGTTGAACCAAAGTCAATCATTGTCTGAATCTGTCTTTGTGTATTACCTGCTGAAATCGGAATAGCAGTAGCGCCGATACGAACTGCGCCGTCGTGAGCGCCAAAACCGCCTGTGAAAAGTCCTAAGCCATAGCCAACATGGACAAAATCATTTTCATCACAGCCGATGGCAGAGAGCATTCTTGCGAAGCAGTCTGCCCACATAGTGAGGTCTGCATCAGTATAACCTACAACTATCTGTTTGCCCGTTGTGCCTGAAGATGCGTGAACTCGTCTGATGTCCTTCATAGGCACGGCGAACAAGCCGTAGGGGTAATAGTCACGAAGATCCTGTTTGTATGAAAAAGGTAACTTATGTAAGTCCTCTACACCCTTAATATCTTCGGGTTTAAGATCTGCCTCATCCATTCTTTTTCTGAACAGTTCAACTGACTCATACATTCTTTTTACCTGCCAACACAGGCGTTCACTCTGGAGTTTTGTAAGCTCCTCACGGGGCATAGCCTCGTATTCTTCCTGCCACATTTTCATTTTCCTGTCACCTCTTTAAATATTGTAGCCTAAATCAAATGCCTTTAAGTTTACATCTAAGAATTTCTCGGGAACTGTTGACCTTATTGTTTCTATCCATTTGTCGTAGGCAATATCTGTGCTCTTTGCCATAACGCCGATTAAAACAACATTGACAGCCTTGATATTACCAGCATCCTTTGCTAAAGAAAGAGCGTCAATCACTTTAATGTCAGCTTTTTGGGCGATTTTTTCAGCTATGTTTTCGGGATAGTGTGCCGCACCTGTAATAACAGGCATAGGGTCCATTTGCTGTCCGTTTACGATGATTTTGCCACCCTTTTTCAAATAGGGAAGTGCACGGTAAGCCTCTAAAAGTTCAAAGGCAAGGATGATGTCAGCTTCGCCACGGTCGATGATGGGAGAGTAAACTTTGTCGCCGTACTTTACATATGTAACAACGCTTCCGCCTCTTTGGCTCATGCCGTGAACCTCTGAAACCTTAACATCAAAGCCTTCGTTAATTACTGTATTTCCTAAAATTCTGCTGGCAAGCAGTGTTCCCTGACCGCCTACGCCAACTATCATAATATTTTTAGTAGCCATAGTTACTCCTCCTTTTCTATCGCGCCAAAGGGACAAACATTCACGCACAAGCCACAACCGTTACACTGTGTTGCGTCGATTACTACTTTGTCGTCTTTAACGGTGATTGCGGGGCATCCCAATTTCATACACATTTTGCAGTTTTTACATTTATCAGTAATTTTGCAATGACCTGTGTACTTCACACCCTTTAAGAGTGCGCAGGGACGAGTTGCTATAATAACGGAGGGTTCTTCGCGCATAACTTCTTCTTTAACAACTTTTTCAAAGTTCTTTACATCAAAGGGGTCTGCCACAACAACATGGTCAATGCCTACGGCGTTGGCAAGTTTTATCAAATCAACCTGCCGTGTCACTTCGCCACGGATTGTTTTGCCTGTTGTGGGATTTTCCTGATGCCCCGTCATTCCGGTGATGCGGTTATCGAGCACCACGGTTGTCACCGGAGTGCCGTTGTAGAGCGCGGAAAGGATGCCGGTTATGCCGCTGTGGAAAAAGGTGGAATCGCCCAGCACCGCGCAGATGCGGCCATTGAGCCCTGCCTTCTTCATGCCGGCGGCATTGCCGATGGACGCGCCCATGCAGATGGTCGTATCCATAGCGTTGAGCGGAGCGAACGCGCCGAGCGTATAGCAGCCGATGTCGCCGGTGACGGTTGCCCCCAGTTTGGAGAGCACGTGAAAAACGGTGCGGTGGCCGCAACCGGCGCACAAAACCGGCGGACGGCGCGGGAGCGATGTGTCGACCTTTTTCGGCTTGGCCTTGGGAACATCGCCGAGGAGCTCGTGGCGCAGATTCTGCAGACGGTCAGCGTTGAGCTCAAGCATATTGAGTTCGGTTTTGTGCTCCACCACCTTAATGCCCATCGCGCGGATCTGATCTTCAAGGAACGGATCGAGCTCCTCGACGACG
>JAGBXV010000033.1 GCA_017629115.1 Clostridia bacterium
AAACTTGCGTGTCTGCTTCCTGCTCGTGAGCAACAATTTTTTCAAAGGTTATTCGCCTGAGGTATAGCCACGCGCGGTTTATCAATGCCGCTTGTGCCTCCTCGGGTATCTTGATGCCGATGTATTCCAAGGCGGTCACCCGCCTTACTGCTTAGAGTCTTTGCTGTCAGCTTTTGCTTTGCTGTCAGCTTTTGCTTTCTCGACTGGAGTGTAACCTTTACCTTTATATTCCGCCAATTTGTGGTCAGGAATATTGCGATAAATGCCGTTTTTTCTAACTAACATAACTACACCCCCGCATTAAGAAGCAGTATGAGTATAAATGCCCTTGGCTTTGTTCTCATACACAAATGCATCGTGATAAAGTCTGAACTGGAACTTCCAAGCATCCTTATCCTGATTTTCGTCAGGTGTGAAGATTTTAGGCATTGCAAATTTTGTTACCTGCAATACTGCCTTGGGGTAGATAATCATAAAGTTGATGTTCTTTGCTCCTTCGCCTGCAGTAAAGCCCCAAGCGTCTGTGCCGGGGTTTAATGTGATAGCAGACTTAAATCTTGAGGGAACAACATACTTGATTTTCATTCCATTGTATTCTTCAAGGCGAGTGCTTACTCTTGAATCACTGCCCCAACGACGAGAAAGACCTGCGCTGATGAGAGGTTCTAAGTCTGTATTGATACAAAGCTCTCTGCCTTCTCTGGGAACTTCGTTAGCGTCCATTTCCGCTACTGCCTGGTCGATTGCCTCGAATAAATTATCAGCAGTAAGAACGGCTGAACCCTTTAAGATACCTTCTGTAGATGCGTACTTTGCAAATCTGAAAGCGTCAAGTTCGGGAATGACATGATGTTTCATAAAGTCGCCTGTTACTGTACCGAACACCTTGCCGAGTGCTTCTTCATTGTCCATACGGTCTACAGAGATTTCTTTACCTCTTTCTTCCGTAAGTCTCATAGGTTCAAATTCTGCTGTTACATCGCCTTTGGGGTAACCATCGGTTCTTGAGTAGTCGCCAAGACCTGTGGTAGATACCTTTAACACATTAACTGTGTTAGCGTTGCTAAAGTTTAAATTCTGTGTTTCTGCATCCCAACTCTGTGTAACTGATGCCGCTTTGTAGATGTCATCAATTACAGGAAGGAATTTTTCTGCCAACTGAATGTTGTTTGCCATTTTTCTTTCGCTCCTTTATTCTTTAAGTCCTGCACCTTCGCGCATACCTGCTATGAACGAATCCTCAGCGGATATTCCTGAACCGTGGCGCATTCCGCCTGATGACTTTGTTTCGCCCTCAAAGAGATAGTCATTTTCTTTTTTGATTACCTCTAACTGTTCATTAAAACCGCTCAAAGCATCGTTTTCATACTTGATTTTATCCATATCAAGCAGCGCACGAAGTGCTTTTGTGTTTTTTGCACCCGAACCTGCCAACGCTACATCAAAGGCAGCGTTAAACTGCGTCTGTGCGAGCTTGTCCTGCAAGTCCTTGGTGTCCTTGTCATACTTACCCTGCAACTCGTCATATTTTGTAGTTAATTCAGCGTCGCCTGCGGCGGCTTTCTTTAACTCCTCAATATCCTTGTCACGGGTGGCGATTTGCCCTTTGTAGCCGTCAATTTCTGCGATAGCGTCGTCGTATTTCTGCTTGCTTACGTAAGCACCCGATGCTAAATCGGCAATTTTTACCGCTTTATCGGGATTGGTGTCATTATGCGACTTAATCTTCTCGCTGAAAGTAGCATAAAGCTCCTCGCCTAAAATTGCTTTTAAAAATTCCATAATTTTCTCCTTACCTTTCGTTTTTATATCAGGTTTCTTCCTGTGGCAGCGAAAGTTTATATCCCATTTCGCAAGGGAAGTGTAGCAGTTTATATGCCATACTCAGGGCATAAAAAAAGACACTATGTAAAATTACATAATGTCTTAATTATTAAATTTGGGTATAAAAATACCACCCTGTAACTACAAGGTGGTACTATTTTGTTGTTCCTGTGAAAAATTCAAATTTATCACATTTATCACAAGAGATTTGAATACTGTCTCGGGTAGAACTCTTAAAAACTTCAACAGTTAGCTCATTGCCACATTTTGGGCATTTTCCTGCTGAACCGCTGTTTTCGTATTGAATTAAATTTTCTAAGAACATTTATATCAACCCTCTTTCCTTTAGATCGTTTATGAATGTATTTTCTGCAAAAAGTGCTTCGTCCTCAAATATTTGTCGATTAGACTGAACATACTTTGAACCGTATTTTTTATATTGCTCAACATGATATTTTTCGTGATAGATGGTACGCAACAACTCTTCTTTACTTTTAAAAGCATTTGGCAAGAATATAATCTGTCCAATATTATCAGGGTCAGCGTCGCCGGCAATTTGAACCCTTAATAAATCCTCGTTTGTATCTATTGATAGCGTTATGCCTTTCAAGTCAATGCCATACTCTTTTGCAAGTTGACGAATGTGCTTTTTGCTCATTCTTTCGGGCAAATGTGAGAATGCACCCGTATTCAAAGTTCTACGATACATACCGCTTAATTTTATTATATCATCATTTCCTGATATTTTCAAGTGATTATTAGAAATGGAAGATAAAGTTTTTCTTGTTGCCCAAACCGCCTTACTGCTTGTCGATTTGCTCCAAGCCTTTATAGCATCTTCTGTCTCTGCTGCAAACATCTGTTCGCGGAATTTATCACGCTTCAAGCCTGTCTGCTTGCAGAAGTCGGCAAGCTTTGCTTCTTGTCCTTTGAGCTTGACACTTGCGTTCTGAAACTGAAACTTGAGTGCTGTCTGTTCCTCTAATGGCAAATGCTTTAACGCTTCATCATATGCAACCAATTCAGCCTTAGTCTTTCTGATAGACCGCTCATACCCTCTTTGTTTTTGCCGAGCGTCATAGATACTCATTTCCTTGCCCTCGTAAGTTACGGTTTTGTCTTTCATATCTCGTAACTGTTCGGGAGTGTATGCAGAATGACCAAAGTACATATACCAGCTGTGATTGCAGTTTGCGCCGAATATACCTGTTACAGAGCCGTAACCAATATCAGCAGCAGACAAATAACCGTCAGCACCCGATATGCTTACAACCTGTCCTTGCCATTCGGCGTGTTCAGGTCGTGCTCCGTAGTGGGCGGTAGTCTGCATCGGGTCGTGATTGAGCTCAGTCGCTTTCATACTCATAATCTGCCCTGCAGATTGATTTATGCCAGTCAATACTGCTCGTCTAACTGCATAATCTGTGCTTGCTGTCGCTCCTGAAGGATACAGCACACGCATACTCTGCTGTGATGCCTGCTTGACAGCGTTTGCAATAGCCTGCTGGTATGTAAATGAACCGCTTGCAATCTGCATATGCGCCAAGTCGCAAGCGGATATAAATGCATTTTGGCTTGTTATAGCGATAGTCTTTGTTAGGTTGTTTGCCTCTGTAAAGGTTTTTGACAATGCTGCTTGCCAAATTTGCTTCATAGCAGGGGAGAGGTTTTTCACAACCTTTGGCTCATAACCGCTAGAAAGTATTACCTCATCGTCATAATTAAATATTTCGACCTCGGCCGCGTCAAATGCCGTCTGTATGTCATAGTTTATGGCATTCGAATAGTCAGCAATAATTTTGACTGCATCGTTATACACAACGCCTGCGCTCTGTAGCATTCTTGCTTGATACACCGTCGTTTCGGTCAATGCATCAGCAGGAGATATGCCGTTCTTAACAATTCGCCTTGCAATATCCCTTAAGACGCTTTCCTGTAATTGCTTGTGTACGCCTAAACTGTCTAATATATAATCAAATACTTCAGGTTCAAGCATAGATTACTCCTCGGGTATGTTCGCCATTTCGACAATAGCTTTTTCTGCTTGTTCCTTTGTTTCGTTTAGGTACCACATTCGCATCTCTGCAGGAGACATCACGCCTATGCTGACAAGCTGAGAGCGTTCGGAAAATTCTGCTTTTCTGTCTTCTATGATAGAATCGTCAAAGTCAATTTCTATGGCGACATTATCAAGAGAAAGTCCTTCCAATACCATTATAGCATATATCATTCCTCGGATTGCAGAGGATAGAACAAGCTCGTGCTTTTTTAAATTGCGGAATAAGTCTGACTTTTCCGATACAACCTCGGTTGCAGTTTTTACACCGTGATTCCTGTCATATTCGTAATGCCCTGCACCGAAACCGCATTTTTCGGATAAAAGATTCAGGTTTTGTTTAAGAGCTGCATCGTGCTCTGTAGCTCTTAAGTTCATATCTATTTCTTTAATACCGTTGGTTTCGTTGTCTTCTATTCCATAAAAGGCTACATCGTTGGCATCGAAAACAGGTCGTATTTCTCCTTCTGTATCTTTAAATTGCGCCATTGACATAGGTATCATAATGCGTTTTTTTCCAAGTACAAACTCGTTGATATAGCTATCAAATACGATGTCTATAGACTTAAGCACATCTAACGAATTTGCAAGTACCGACATACCCATAACAGCGTCTATGCAAGTATTTGAAGTGATGTTAGGCATGATTATCTGATACAGTGGTATGCTTGATTTTGTTTCTATTACATCCATTACGCCATCTGGCAGGTCGCAACGCTTTTTGTTTTTGTCAAAGAGATAGTTTTCAACAATGTAAAAGCCTTTTTCGTTCTTCTTATGAACATTTATGTAATAGTGCTTTTCGCCGCTAATCATTTTTATGGATGTAAACGCACATTCTGTAATCTCTCCGTTATCACAAGAAAGAGGATAGATTTTATCCGCGGTTATATAGTCGATATTTACTTTGTCGCCTTCCTTAAATTCAACAAAGGCGCCCGTTCCCAAAGCAAAGGTTAATTCTACAAGCCGATTAGCACGCTTTCTGAATTGATTATCGTCTAAAATTGAATGTATATGCCGGGTTAAATTTTCGGTTCCTACTGTGATTGAAACCTTTTCATTCAGCAGCATATTCGCCCAATCTTCGCATACCCTTTTCCCCATACGCAGCTGAGCTCTTTTTTGCGTGATATGTTTTTTACCGTTATACACTTTATAATCG
>JAGBXV010000034.1 GCA_017629115.1 Clostridia bacterium
AACTTATCTTTTGCATCAAGAATAGTCTTTTTATATGCTTCATCAACGGTCATAGCCTCAAGCTCTTCTCTTGTCTTTAAGCTAAGAGTTCTGTATGCATAACCAAGATGCATTTCAAGCACCTGACCGATGTTCATACGAGAAGGTACGCCCAAGGGGTTTAATACAATTTCTAACGGTGTGCCATCGGGTAAGAAAGGCATATCTTCTTCAGGTAAAATTCTTGAAACTACACCCTTGTTACCGTGACGACCTGCCATTTTATCACCAACAGAAATCTTACGCTTCTGAGCGATATAGCAGCGAACGAGTTGGTTAACACCAGGAGGTAATTCGTCGCCGTTGTCTTTATCAAATGTGATAACATCAACGATGATACCTGCTTCACCGTGGGGTACACGGAGTGATGTGTCTCTTACTTCTCTTGCTTTTTCGCCGAAGATTGCACGAAGGAGTCTTTCTTCTGCTGTAAGCTCTGTTTCACCCTTAGGTGTAACCTTACCAACAAGTATGTCACCTGAGCGAACTTCAGCACCGATACGGATAATACCCTTTTCGTTTAAGTCCTTTAATGCGTCTTCGCCAACATTGGGAATATCGCGTGTGATTTCTTCAGCACCGAGCTTGGTGTCACGAGCTTCACACTCATATTCTTCTATATGAATTGATGTTAAAATATCGTCACGAACTAACTTTTCGTTAACGAGCATAGCATCCTCGTAGTTGTAACCTTCCCAGGTCATAAAGCCGATTAAGATATTTCTACCAAGAGAAATTTCACCGTTGTTTGTAGAAGGACCGTCGGCAATAATTGTCCCCTTCTTAACCTTTTCGCCCTCTGATACGATAGGCTTTTGGTTAATGCATGAGCCCTGGTTTGAACGGGTGAACTTAATAAGCTTATACTTATGGAGGTTGCCGCCCTTTTCTTTGATAACGATTTCGTCAGCTGAAACTTTTTCAACTACGCCGTCTTCTGCTGCAAGTACTACTACACCTGAGTCACGAGCTGCCTGATATTCCATACCTGTACCAACGATAGGAGAGTCAGTACGAAGGAGCGGAACTGCCTGACGCTGCATGTTGGCACCCATCAGCGCACGGTTAGCATCGTCGTTTTCAAGGAAGGGAATCATAGCCGTAGCTACTGATACAACCTGCTTGGGCGATACATCCATGTAGTCAATTTTTGATGTTTCAACTTCCAAATATTCATCGCGGTAACGAACGATATGCTTGCTCTCTACAAAATGTCCGTTTTCGTCTAAAGGCTCATTTGCCTGAGCAACAATATATTCGTCTTCCACATCTGCTGTCATATAAACAATCTCATCTGTAACAACGCCGTTCTCTTTATCAACCTTTCTGTAAGGAGCTTCGATAAAGCCGTGTTCGTTGATTCGGGCATAAGTTGCAAGTGAGTTGATAAGACCGATGTTAGGACCTTCAGGTGTTTCGATAGGACACATTCTTGAATAGTGTGAATAGTGTACATCTCGAACCTCGAAGCCTGCACGGTCACGAGAGAGACCGCCTGGACCGAGGGCTGAAAGTCTTCTTTTATGTGTAAGTTCAGCTAAGGGGTTTAACTGGTCCATAAACTGTGATAACTGTGATGAACCGAAGAATTCTTTAATTGTAGCAACAATGGGGCGTGTGTTGATTAACGCCTGAGGTGTTACAATGTCTAAATCCTGAATTGTCATACGCTCGCGTACAACTCTTTCCATTCTGGAAAGACCGATTCTGAACTGGTTCTGCAACAATTCACCTACGCAACGAAGTCTTCTGTTGCCTAAGTGGTCAATATCGTCTGTTGTGCCGATACCGTAAAGTAAACCAATCTGATAGTTTATAGACGCCATAATGTCGTCTGTGATGATGTGCTTGGGAACAAGCTCATCAATGCGACGCGCAATCTGGTCTTTGATGTCGTCTTCTGTTGTGAAGTTTTCTAAGATCTCATCAAGTACGCCTTTTGACACCTTTTCGCGTGTGATGTCAGTTGTGTCAAAATCTACATACTTTGAAAGCTCTACCATGTTGTTAGAGAATACAACAACTTCGTTGCCCTTAACATCAAGTACAACACGGTTTACACCTGCAGCTTCGATTTCTAAAGCCTTCTCTTTAGAAATGTGAGCGCCTGCGTCTACCATGATTTCGCCTGTTTCGGGGTTAACGATAGCATCACGAGCTACCTGATTTGCAATACGCGCACTGATTGCTAACTTTTTATTGAATTTATATCTGCCAACGCCTGCCAAGTCGTAGCGTTTAGCATCAAATAAAAGTCCGTACAATAAGCTCTTTGAGCTTTCCACCGTGGGAGGCTCACCGGGACGGAGCTTTTTGTAAATTTCGATTAAAGCATCGTCGGTGGTCTGGATAGAAGCGCTCTTTTCTAATGTGTTGAGAAGAGCCTCTGTTTCGCCGAATAAGTCTAAAATCTCGGCATCTGTTTCAATACCTAATGCACGGATTAAAACAGTAATCGGGATTTTTCTTGTTCTGTCAATACGAACAGACAAAACATCATTTATATCGTTTTCGTATTCAAGCCAAGCACCGCGGTAGGGGATAACTGTTGATGAGAACAGCTCTTTACCTGTTTTGTCGTGCTCCATAGCAAAGTAAATGCCGGGTGAACGAACCAACTGGCTGACAATAACACGCTCAGCACCGTTGATGATAAATGTACCCTGCTCGGTCATTAACGGGAAATCACCCATAAAGATTTCCTGTTCTTTTACTTCGCCTGTTTCCTTATTGATAAGGCGAACCTTAGCCTTTAAGGGAGCAGCGTAGTTTGTATCTCTTTCCCTGCATTCTGCAACAGTGTACTTTGCACGGTTTCTCTCAAGCTTGTAGTCGATAAACTCCAAGATTAAGTTGCCTGTGTAGTCTGTGATGGGGGAGATGTCGCGAAGAACTTCTTTCAAGCCTTCCTCTAAAAACCAGTTATAAGAGTTCTTCTGAACTTCGATAAGGTTTGGCATTTCCAAAACTTCATCGACCTTGGCATAGCTCATTCTCTGGTTTGCGCCCAACTGAATCGGATGTACCATAAACTCAACCACCTCGTAAAAAATTTGTTTGTAATCTCACGATTACCTTGGTTTGTTATGTATATGAAACAAAATTACATACAAAATTTAAACCTTCAAAACAGGACAAAAGTCCTATTTAAGCATATTATACCATTTTGAGAATATAATGCAGTTTATAATAATAGCATAGTTTAAATAATAAGTCAAGCCTTTTTTGAAAAAAATTTTTTACGCCGCTTATATTATATATATAAATAAGGTAGAAACTCGTGATTTTTTTGTCAATTTTTATCTTTAAACCCATATATTTTGTATTGAATTATCCTGCTACCCCCTGTATAATGTTATTGAGTGGTGCAAGGGAGGAATTATGAAAAAATTAATTCTTACACTTGTTTTTTTATTTGTTTTTGGAACTTTTTTTGTTCCCACACAGGCAAAATCGGAATTTTTTACCCCTGTTTGCCTTTCTGTTAACGGCAAATATGTCAAAACAACCAACCACGCATATTTAAAAAATGAAACCACGATGGTTTCTCTGCGGGATTTGGGAGAAATATTTAATGCCGACATACAGTGGAGTGAAAAAACCTCAACAGCGACAGTAAAAACTGACACCAAAACAATTTCGGTGGAAAAAGATAAAAATTACGCCACAGTAAACGGAAAATCACAAAAATTAGACTCAACCGCTGTTATCGCTAATGACAGGGTGTATGTTCCTTTGAGATTTTTAGCAGAAAATTTGGGGGCAAAGGTGAGCTGGGATTCTGCCACAATTTGTGCAAATATCACATCTCCCGAAGCGTCTGTTCCTGCACATCTTGCAGGTGAAGCGCCATATTCTGCTGATGAGCTTTACTGGCTTTCGAAAATTGTTTCGGCAGAATCAGCAGGGGAAATAAACTCCGGCAAGGTTGCCGTGGCAAATGTAATACTGAACCGTGTAAAAAGTCCGGAATTTCCCAACACTATTTACGGCGTAATATTCGACAAAAAATACGGCGTTCAGTTTGCGCCAACTGCTGACGGCGCAATTTATAACACGCCCACCTCGGAGAGTGTAACCGCTGCAAAGCGCGCTCTTTTAGGTGAAGATGTATCGCGCCAATGTCTATACTTTTTAAATCCTAAGACTGCCACAAATTCGTGGATTGTAAAGAACAGAAAGTTTTATAAGACTATTGGTAATCATGACTTTTATTTGTAATAAAAAGGACCTGACAGTGCTCAAACTGTCAGGTCCTTTTTTGCTAATTAATTAATGTTCTATTTCATTCCGATTTTGTTATAGACTTTACGCTCTCTTCAAGAATAATGGCATTTAATTTTTCTAAACTAAGAGAGTAAAATTTGAAATTACTTTTTTTCTTAATTACTATCATATCCGAAGGTATTTTTTCAAAAATGCCCTTTATTATATATTTGCTTTTGTTCATATTTTGCTGAAGTTCTATCATTGATATGCCCTTTTCGCTAAACATCGCCGCCTGTATAAGCAGACTATATAAATTATACAAATCTGAATTACTGCAATAATGTTCAATTGCCTTTTCGTACTTTCTCCATATTGACAATTTTTCTTCCAAAGATTTTTTCAAGTCTTTCATTGAGATGAAAATCATTTCTAACTGCATCAACAGAAATGGTGTTAAATCACCCAGATTACGCTGGTCATTACAAGTTTTGAATGCCTTATAATATTTACTTATATTTTCTTTTATGGTTTCTGATAATCTGAAAGAAATCAAAGGCGATAATTTTATCGGCGAGATTGTATAAAAAAAGAGTTGAAATCTTTTGGATTTCAACTCTTTTTAAATTATAGTATTACTGCAAAGTATGCCGCATAGGATACAAGCATCAAAACGCCTGCCCAGCGGTCAAG
>JAGBXV010000035.1 GCA_017629115.1 Clostridia bacterium
AAGATTTATAAGGCAAATGAAGCTAAATGCACAAATGCAGAAAATTTCGGGAGTAAAAAAAGGAAAGGTAAAAACCATAGCAAGTGTGATTTCTTCGGTAATTACTTGGTCGCTTGAAAATGCGATTGACACCTCCGATAGTATGCGCGCAAGAGGATACGGGCTCGGGGGCAGAACAGCCTTTTCTATATTTAAGTTTGAGTTAAAAGACGCCACAGTACTGATAGCAATTTTGCTTTTGGGGGCGTATGTTTTGACGGGAGCGATTTTAGACACTCTGTATTTTAATGTATATCCTATGGTGATTTTCGGCGATGTGTCGCTCTATTCCGTAAGTGTAATGACATCGTATGTACTTTTATGCTTTATGCCGATAATCATTGAACTCTGGGAGGTGAGAAAGTGGAAGCGTTTGTTATCAAAGATTTAAGTTTTACATATCCAAACGGCAAAACTGCATTGTCGAATGTTAATTTGCAGATAAATTCCGGTGAGTTTGTATGCTTGTGCGGTTCTTCCGGCTGTGGAAAAACTACTCTATTAAAAATGCTGAAACCTGCACTTTCTCCTCAAGGGAAATGTTCGGGCAAAATTTCTTTTTTCGAAACTCCTATCGAAAGCTTAACAGACCGTGAGCAGGCGTCGCGCATAGGATATGTTTTGCAGGATGTGGAAAATCAAATTGTGACCGATAAGGTCTGGCACGAGCTGGCTTTTGGACTTGAAAGCCTTGGAGTGAAAAGTGACGAAATCAGAAAAAGAGTAGCAGAAATGGCTGCCTTTTTTGGAATAAGCGATTGGTTTCATAAAGATGTGCGAAAACTTTCGGGAGGGCAAAAACAGCTATTAAACCTTGCCTCCGTTATGGTTATGCAGCCTGAAGTATTGATTCTGGACGAGCCTACAAGTCAGTTAGACCCCATTGCTGCAGGAGAATTTTTGAAAATACTTGATAAGATAAATAAAGAGTTTTCAACAACCGTGATTTTATCGGAACACCGATTGGAGGAAGTATTTTCGATGGTTGACAGGGTGGTGGTTATGGATGAGGGCAAAATTGTTTCCGATGGTGCACCCAAAACTGTGGCAAAGGAATTAATAGATAAAAGACACTCAATGTCTTTGGCTTTGCCAACTCCTGCAAAAGTATATTCTGCTTTGGAGCAGGGAGTTGAATTTCCTCTCACTGTGCGTGAGGGAAAAAGGTGGCTTTATAATTATGCCAAAAAAAATCAACCTGATATGCGCCTCATACCAGACGATAAAGAACGAAGTAAAGACAAATATATTGAACTTGAAAATGTGTGGTTCAGATACGAAAAGAACGCACCTGATGTGCTAAAAGGTCTTAATCTGCGCATTGGAAAAGGTGAGATTTTTAGTGTTTTGGGTGGCAACGGCAGCGGTAAGACAACAATGCTTTCGTTGATTTGCGGAATTAACAGTCCCTACCGTGGAAAAGTGACCATAGACGGCAAAAAACTAAAAGACATAAAAAATCTTTACACAGAAATAATAGGCTTATTGCCTCAGGACCCTAAGCTTTTGTTCAGCAAAAATAAAGTCAGGAAAGAACTTAACGAAATTACTGCAGACAAACAGCTTATGGAAGAATATGTGGATTTGTGCGGGATAGGGCATTGTCTTGACAGTCACCCTTATGATTTGTCCGGAGGAGAACAGCAAAGAGTTGCTCTTTGTAAGGTGCTGATGAAAGACCCTGACATATTGCTTTTGGACGAGCCTACCAAGGGATTTGACGCTTTCTTTAAAAATGAGTTCAGGGAAGTGTTGTTTGACCTTAAAAAGCGTGGCAAAACTGTAATTTTAGTTTCCCACGATGTTGAATTCTGTGCTGAGGTTTCTGATTGTTGCAGTATGATTTTTGATGGTAGTATAACGGTATCGGCAACACCCAGAGAGTTTTTCTGCAAAAATCATTTCTACACAACCTCTGCAAACCGTATGGCGCGTACTGTGGCAAGCAATGCACTTACAGCAGAGGATATAATACTTGCATTTGGCAAAAAGACGACCTGTGATGTGGTGGTAAAGAAACAACATAATAAAATCAACACAACAACACCCAAAAAAGAAAAATCAGTAAATAAAAAAAGTACAACCTCACTCAGCACTATAATAGCAGTACTTTGTACTCTTGTTTTAGTGCCTGCAACTATTTACATAGGCGAGAGCGTGCTAAAAGGTGAAAAATACTATTTTATCAGCTTGCTTATAATTTTAGAAGCGCTTGTGCCTTTTATAGTCGTGTTTGAGGGCAAAAAGCCCCACGCCCGCGAACTTGTAACAATAGCCACCTTGTGCGCTATTGCCGTGGCAGGTCGAGTGGTTTTTGCGCCTATTGCACAAGTAAAGCCCATGCTCGCTATTGTTATTATATCTGGCGTATGTTTGGGTGCAGAAAGTGGCTTTTTAGTTGGTGCGGTTTCGACTTTTGTGTCAAACTTTTTCTTTGGTCAAGGGCCGTGGACAACTTGGCAAATGATTGCTTTTGCTGTTGTGGGATTTTTTGCCGGATTGATTTTTAATAAGATTAAAAAATCTAAAACAGCGCTGTGTGTATACGGATTTTTATCA
>JAGBXV010000036.1 GCA_017629115.1 Clostridia bacterium
CCTTGCTAACGAGGAAGTTGTAAACGGCGTTTGCGAGCGTTGCGGAAGCGAAGTTGTACAGAAAAACAAGAGCCAGTGGATGTTAAAAATCACAGAATACGCAGAGCGTTTAATCTCAGACTTAGACGACCTTGACTATATTGAAAAAGTTAAAATCCAGCAGAAAAACTGGATTGGTAAATCAGAAGGTGCTGAAGTAGACTTTAAGGTAGCAGGCACAGACTATGTTTTAACTGTTTACACAACTCGTGCCGACACACTCTTTGGTGCAACATATATGGTTGTATCTCCCGAACACGAATTACTCACAAAATTCGCCGACAAAATCGAAAACATCGACGAAGTTCGTGCATATCAGCAAGAAGCTGCTAAAAAATCAGAATTTGAAAGAACAGAGCTTTCAAAAGAAAAGACTGGCGTAAAGCTTTCAGGTATAACCGCTATCAACCCTGTAAACGAAAAAGAAATTCCCATATTTATTTCAGACTATGTTCTCACCAGCTACGGCACAGGTGCTATTATGGCAGTACCTGCTCACGACGACCGCGACTGGGAGTTTGCAAAGAAGTTCAACCTCCCCATTATTGAGGTTGTTGCAGGCGGCGAAAATGTTCAGGAAGCTGCATTTACCGACATCTATTCAGGCAAAATGATTAACTCTGACTTCTTAAACGGTTTAGAGGTTAAAGAAGCAATTGCTAAGATGATAGAATTCCTCTCATCAAAGGGCATAGGTAAGAAAAAGACAAACTACAAACTCCGTGACTGGGTGTTCTCACGCCAGAGATATTGGGGCGAGCCTATTCCGCTCATTTTCTGTGAAAAGTGCGGCTGGGTTCCTGTCCCGGAATCAGAACTTCCCTTAACACTCCCCGAAACAGATAACTTTGAGCCCGGCGAAAACGGCGAATCTCCCTTGGCTAAAATGACAGACTGGGTGAAAACTTCCTGCCCCTGCTGTGGTGCTCCCGCCAAGCGTGAAACAGACACAATGCCTCAGTGGGCAGGCTCATCATGGTATTTCTTAAGATACATTGACCCTGAAAATGACTCAGCAATTGCTGCACAGGAAAAACTCTCCTACTGGTTGCCTGTTGACTGGTACAACGGCGGTATGGAGCACACAACACTCCACCTTTTGTATTCAAGATTCTGGCACAAATTCTTATATGATATTGGAGTAGTTTCACAGCCTGAACCTTACTATAAGCGTACCTCACACGGTATGATTTTGGGTGAAAATGGCGAAAAAATGTCAAAATCACGCGGTAATGTAGTAAACCCCGACGATATGGTAGAAACATTTGGCGCTGACACATTCAGAACTTATGAAATGTTTATCGGCGCATTCGACCAGGCTACACCTTGGTCTATAAACGGCGTTAAGGGTTGCTATCGCTTTATCGAGCGTGTATGGAACCTTCAGGACATCTTAACAGACGATGAAGGCTACAGCGCAGATTTTGAAAAAGCTATGCACAAAACAATCAAAAAAGTAACAGAAGATTATGATAAAATGAAGTTCAACACAGGTATTGCGGCTTTGATGGCGTTAATTAACGACTTCTACAAAAAAGGCTCAGTAACACGAGGCGAGCTTAAGACATTTGTCACGCTGTTGAACCCTGCCGCTCCTCACTTAACCGAGGAAATGTGGGTACGCGCAAACTTTGGCGGTTGCTTAAACGAAACAACATGGCCCACCTATGACGAAGCTAAGTGCGTAGACGACACAGTTGAAATCGTAGCACAGATTAACGGCAAGGTAAAAGACAAAATCGTTATCCCTGCAAACATTTCCAAAGAGGAAATGGAGCGTGTTGCATTAGAAAACGAAAAAATTGTTTCTTTAATCGAGGGCAAACAAGTTCTCAAGGTAATTTGCGTACCTGGCAAACTTGTAAACATCGTAATAAAATAACGGAGAATTAAATGGACAAAAAAAACATTCGTAACTTTTCTATAATTGCACATATTGACCACGGCAAGTCAACCCTTGCCGACCGTTTGCTGGAAAAAACCGGTACAATGACCGAGCGCGAAATGGAAAGCCAGGTCTTAGACAATATGGACCTTGAAAAGGAACGAGGCATCACCATCAAGGCGCGTGCCGTAAGACTTCTTTACAAGGCTACAGACGGTGAAGAATATGTGCTGAACTTAATAGACACTCCCGGACATGTTGACTTCAACTATGAGGTTTCAAGGTCACTAGCTGCCTGTGAGGGCGCAATTTTGGTTGTTGATGCTTCCCAAGGCATCGAGGCGCAAACCTTAGCTAACACATACCTAGCTCTCGACCACAATCTTGAGATTATGCCCGTTATCAATAAAATCGACCTGCCTGCGGCACACCCCGAGATGGTAATCGAGGAGATTGAAAATGTTATCGGTATACCGGCAGAAGATGCGCCTAAAATTTCTGCTAAAAACGGTATAAACATCGAGTCCGTTTTAGAGCAGATTGTGCAGATTATTCCCGAGCCTAAAGGGGACGAAACTGCACCCTTAAAGGCGCTAATTTTCGACAGCGTGTATGATGCTTACAAGGGCGTAATTATATACTTCCGTGTCTTTGACGGTAAAGTGAAGGCAGGCGACCGCATTCACCTAATGGCAACAGGTGCGGAGTTTGATGTAGTTGAGGTTGGATACTTAAACCCATTAGGCTTTTTAAAGAGTAACAGTGTTTCTGCAGGCGAAGTTGGATATCTGACTGCCGCTATCAAGAATGTTTCTGACACCCGTGTTGGTGACACAATCACTCTTGCAAGCAGAAAAGCAGACGCGCCACTCCCAGGTTACAAACAGGTAAACCCCATGGTTTACTGTGGTGTGTACCCTGCAGACGGCGCAAAGTACGGAGATTTGCGTGACGCTTTGGCAAAATTACAGCTAAACGACGCATCTCTTTCCTACGAGCCTGAAACATCAGTTGCTTTGGGCTTTGGTTTCCGTTGCGGATTTTTAGGACTTTTGCATATGGAAATCATTCAGGAGCGCTTAGAGCGCGAATACAACTTAGATTTAGTTACTACTGCCCCCGGCGTTATCTACAAGGTAATGAAGACAAACGGTGAAATGGTAGAAATATCAAACCCCTCAAACCTTCCCGATGGCAGTGAAATTGAATATATGGAAGAACCCGTGGTTAATGCTGACATTATGTGCCCCACAGAATTTATCGGAAATATTATGGAGCTTTGTCAGGACCGCAGAGGTGTTTATAAAAACACAACTTATATTGATTCAACAAGAGCACAGCTCCACTACGAGCTTCCTCTTAACGAAATTATTTACGACTTTTTTGACGCATTAAAGTCCAAATCAAAGGGTTATGCTTCTTTTGACTACGAGCTTTCGGGCTATAAAAAATCACAGCTTGTTAAACTGGACATCCTCTTAAACGGCGAAATGGTTGACGCTCTTTCATTTATTGTTCACTCAACCAAAGCTTACGCCAGAGGCAGAAAAATTGCCGAAAAATTAAAAGAAAGCATCCCGCGACAGCTGTTTGAAATTCCCATTCAGGCAGCAATCGGGACAAAGGTTATTGCCCGTGAAACCGTAAAAGCAATGCGCAAGGATGTACTTGCCAAATGCTACGGCGGTGATATAACCCGTAAGAAGAAACTTCTTGAAAAACAGAAGGAAGGTAAGAAGAGAATGCGTCAGGTAGGCTCTGTTGAAGTGCCTCAGGAAGCATTTATGTCAGTACTTAAATTAGACGAGTAGGTGAAGTTATGCGTGGTCTGTATATCCACATCCCCTTTTGTATAAAAAAATGTGAATATTGCGATTTTATCTCTTATACAGACTGCTATGACAAGGAAAAACTTTACCTTGCGGCTATGGTAGAGGAATTTAAGCAGTACGAGGATAAACAGGTGGATACTGTCTATATAGGCGGCGGCACACCCTCATCTTTGTCAACCGAGGGGCTCATATTCCTTATGGACAAGATTTTTGAGTATTTTGATGTGACAGAAGATGCCGAAATCACCATGGAGGTAAATCCCAAAACTGCCGATATGCAAAAGCTCAAAGCCCTCCGCTTATCAGGCGTAAACCGTTTAAGCATCGGCGTTCAGTCCTTTTGTGACGATGAGCTTAATCGCATAGGAAGAATACACACAGCTAAAGATGCTCAAAATTGCATATTAGACGCTAAATTTGCAGGCTTTAAGAACATAAGCGTTGACCTTATGTTCGGACTTCCTAAGCAAACTGTGGAGTCTTATCGCAATTCTTTAATTGCGGCAGTAGCAGCAGGAGTAAATCACATATCCGCCTACAGTCTTATTTTGGAAGAAGGCACACCCCTGTATGATAAAGTTCAGAACTGGGAAATGCGCCTGCCAACTGAAGCTGTGGAGGCGGCAATGTACGACACCACCTGTGAGGTTTTACGCGCATCGGGATTTTATCAGTACGAGGTGTCCAATTTCTCCAAAACCGGTTATGAATCACGCCACAATCTAAAATACTGGGAATGCGAAGAATACATTGGTTGCGGTGCTGCGGCACATTCGTACTTGCGTGGAACGCGTTTTTCAAATCACAAAACCATTGATGAATATATAGCCAACCCAAAAGAAAGGTTGGACAAAACCGAGCTAACCCCTAAAGAGCAAATGTCAGAGTTTATGTTTTTAGGACTTCGCAAAACTGCAGGAGTTGACCTGCAGGAATTTGAGTGCAGATTTATAAACTCCGCCTACGAGGTTTACGGTGAGGCAATAGATAAGTACATAAAACTGGGACTTTTGGTTCACGAAAAGGGTTTCCTAAGATTTACAGAAAGAGGCATGCGCCTTTCAAATACCGTTTTGTGCGAGTTTGTGTGAGGTAAATATGTTTTATAAAGTCAGCAATTTAAAAATGCCTATAACTTCGTCTAAGGACGAAGTTTTTTCTGCTTGCGCAAAAAAAGCTGGAATAAAAGAGGCTGACATCGTCTCAAAAAAACTGTTGCGAAAATCAATCGACGCCCGTCGCAAGCAGGTAAATTTTATTTACTCTGCCCTGATTGAAACCAACAAAAAGGTGCGTATAACTGACAATGTAATGCCTGTAGAAATTAAAAATAGCGCGTCCTTAACCTTTGGCGACGCGCCACTTTTACATCCGCCCGTTGTTGTAGGCTTTGGCCCCTGCGGAATGTTTTGCGCGCTGACCCTTGCACGGCAGGGATATAACCCAATCGTTTTAGAACGAGGCGCAGATGTTGACACAAGAACAGCTAAAATCAACACCTTTTGGTCAGGCGGCGAACTTGACACGAATACAAATATTCAGTTTGGCGAAGGAGGAGCCGGAACTTTTTCCGACGGAAAGCTCACTTGCCGTACGGGAGATGAACTGATTGATGGTGTTCTTTTGGATTTTGTAAAGCACGGCGCACCAGAGGATATTTTGTACTCGGCACTTCCCCATGTAGGTACAGATATTTTAAAAACTATCGTAAAATCAATAAGAGAAGAAATCATCTCACTTGGCGGTAAGGTAATTTTTAACACCGCCGTAAATGATGTGAATATAAAAAACGGAAAACTTGTTTCCTTGGCGTTGTCTGACGGAGGCGAGCTTGCCTGTGATGTGGCTGTTTTTGCAATCGGTCACAGCGCACGGGATACCTATAAAATGCTATACGAGCGTGGACTTCGTATGATACCCAAAACTTTTTCCGTAGGTGTGCGGTGCGAGCACCTGCAAAGGGATATTGACAACGCCCTTTATGGTGATTATGCGGGGCATCCCTCACTCGGCGCTGCCAGCTACAAGCTTTCACACAGAGAGGGTAACATCGGTTGCTACAGCTTTTGTATGTGCCCCGGCGGAACAGTTGTTACTGCGTCATCGGAAAAGGATATGGTAGTAGTAAACGGCATGAGCAATCGCGCCAGAGATAACAAAAACTCCAATAGCGCTATATGTATAAATGTAAGCGAGAAGGATTTTGGCACACATCCGCTATCAGGCATAGAATTTCAGCGGAATTTAGAGCGCCATGCGTTTCGTTTAGGAGGCGGTAACTACTCCTCTCCCGTGCAAACCCTAGGCGACTATATTGACTCTCGCAAAAGTACTAAGCTTGGTCGCGTATCACCAAGCGTAACTCACGGCTACGAGCTTGCGGATTTAAACCAACTCTTTACCCCAACATTTAACACCCTGATGAAAAAAAGCTTTTCAGAGTTTGATAAAAAAATCAGCGGCTTTGCCGCTTCCGATACTGTGCTTACAGGTGTAGAAACCCGAACCTCTGCCCCTGTCAGAATTTTGCGTAACGAAAATTTTGTTAGCGAAACAGTGTCAGGGCTTATGCCTGCAGGCGAGGGTGCAGGCTACGCCGGAGGAATTATGAGTGCCGCAGTGGACGGCATTAAGACAGCAACAAAAATTATGGAAAAGTACAAAATTTAATTTATATAAACCGGAGCCTTTGCTCCGGTTTTTTCTGTGTCAAAATGCCGATTGCTTGACTTTTTCCATATTTGCGTGTATAATAATTTTAGCTTATTGTGCTTATTTTTAAACGAGGAGGTGATTTTGTGGCAATAAAACTTAAAACAGACGAAAACAAAGAGCCTGAAGTTTATGGCAACGAGAATTTCGGCATACCTAAGGACTGCACTAAAAAACAGAAGTTCAGCAAGCTGAAGCTGGTTTTTTACCTTATTACAGTTGCGGCTATCTGTATTACAGGATACAAATATTACACAGGTACTGTAGATGAGCTTTTGCCTGAAATCACCTATGACAAAACCCGCCAACCTCTTATATATCATACCTCCTCCGGCATCACCCTGAAAACCAAGGGAGGCACAAGCTACGATATAGGCGATTGTATCGCATCTGACGGCGGAGATGTAACTTCTTATGTGAAACCAACATCAAAGGGAAAAACAGTCTTCTTTTTATCAAAAAATCCTAAGTACACTGAAGGCTTTGACCTTTATATATACAGCGTTAACAACGACAGCGCAACGGTTATTGATAAAAATGTTACCGATTTTAAAGCCAGCTCAAACGGAAAGCTTGTAGTTTACAAAAAAGGTGACAAGCTCTATGTTTCTAACCTACACTCCAAGCGTTTAATTGCAAACGATGTGGGAGATTATTACACTGGTTCAAACAATCAGGTGGTAACATACTTTTTGACCGACGGAACAACAATGTATACCTGCGGCACATCTCAAAACGATTCTCCTGTATTGGTTGACACAAACATTACCAAGGTAATTTCACCCAAAAGCGATTACGCTGACATATATTATATAAAGGATTCCCACCTTTATTTGAAAAAATACGGTTCTGAAAAAATCTTGCTGTATAGCTATGTGGCAGACGCTATAATAGTCGATGACTCTGTTTACTTCACAACAGAAGAAACTTACGAAAGACCACTTAGTGATTTCTTCACAGACGATGTATACACAACAGACGCAGAACTCACATACCCTGACGGTGCTGATTTTATTACCGAAGCTAACGGTTTGAGTTTTTTTGATGAGGAGGGCTTTGCCGAGGCAATCAGCCTTTATGAAGCTAAGCTCGTCCGTGATAATATAAGAGAATATTTTAAAGAATATGCGCCTCAATCTTCAGGCTATTCACTGTACTGCTACAGACAAGGCGAGTCAGAGCGAGTAGACACAAATCTTGCTACCCCGTACCTTTCTTATAACAGCAATAAAAACATTTTAGCATATAAAAGGTACGATTCAAGGCTATCCGAGCTTTTCTTGAGCGAAATAACAAGCGTTGAAGAGGCGGCAGAACTTGCCCGACAGCTTTTGGGTGATACTCCCGATACAGATGTGTACCTTGTTAAAGAAGGCAAAAAACCTTTCTTTGCACTTGAGGAATCTTTTATAATCCAGTTAGAAATTTCTCTGGATTCAAAATATCTTTATTGCATCGAAAGTACCGACGGAAAATCCGCAGGACAACTTACAAGATACGAAATAGGCTCATCATCACTTAAAAACAGAAAAGTAATCGCAGATATGGCAACCGATTTTGCCTTAGACGGCAGTGATTCTGATGTGGTCATGGTATTTTGCAATAACTCCTTGAGCCTTTACTGCGATGGCAAGCTAAAACAACTATCAAGCAGCTCATGCCACAACTTTTTCTATGTTGATGATACTCTCTACTTCTTTGACGAGTATGACCACAACACAAAATCAGGAACCCTGAAGAGCATCAGAAAAGGCAACATAACAGTTGTGGACACAAATGTATTTTCGTTTAAGGTAAGAAAATACAACAATGTTTCATATATTAAAAACTACAACCCCGATTTGGGAACAGGCACTTTATATATTAAAAACGGAAACTCTGTAAAACAGCAGGATACCCATGTAGGGGCAATTATTAATTGATTGTTACGGGCGTAAGTTTTACTTTACTTTAATAAAAATCTGTGTTACAATCATAAGTAGGAATAAACTGACTTTTTTATAAATCAAGGACAGGAGGATATCCATATGAGAAGAACAGGCAGAAGACACAGCAGCGATTACCTGGAGGAAAACAAAGAATTGTACGAAGATTTAAACAACGCAGAAGCAGCCGAAGAATACTCTGAGTATATAGAGTTTGATGCTGACGAATTTCCGGATGACGCTGATGCGGAAGAAAACTCTCCCTCTAAAGCAATAGTTGTATGGAAAGCAATCGGCAAAGTAGCAATTGTTGTCCTTGCTCTTATTGCGCTTTTCTTTATATCTATGGAGGTTACTAAAATATGGCTGGACAGAAACCAGGAACCCAGTTCATACGGTAACGACGCTCCCATTTATGACGACTCAGACTTTGAAGAACCCGATGTGACTATAGACGACGAAACAGAAGACCCTGAGGACGAAGAACCGGTAGAAAACGAGGATGACGACGATGAGGACGCTCCTTCAAGCAAACCCTCAACAGATAAGCCCTCAACCGACAAGCCTTCGACGGATAAACCGGATACCGACAAACCTTCGACTGACAAGCCCTCTACAGATACTCCGTCAACAGACAAACCGGATACTGACAAACCTTCAACGGATAAACCCTCTACGGATACTCCGGATACCGACAAACCTTCGACACCCGAAACTCCGTCAAAACCGTCGAAGCCTATTATTGTTCCGGGTAACCCTGCAGCTTAATGACAGAATATAAATCTAATTCGGCCCAAGATACCGCGCGTATTGCGGCAGAATTTGCAAAAACGCTTTCTCCGGGCGCCGTTGTGTGCCTTTATGGAGAAATGGGCGTGGGAAAAACTGTATTTACGAATGGTCTATGTCGGGCTCTTGGTGCGTGCGAATACGCCACAAGCCCGACATTTACTGTAGTAAATGAATACGACGGAGCAGATTTTCCTGTGTACCATTTTGATATGTACCGCATTGAGGAGGAAGACGAGCTATTAGAGCTTGGCTTTGATGAGTACTTAAATGCAGGCGGTATTTGCATTATCGAATGGCCCGAAAATGTCCCAAATTCGCTTCCCAAAAAGCGGATAAATGTAAAAATTTTGCGCGAGTCTTTTGACGAACGCACAATACTCATAGAAAATTAAGGTGGAATTATGTTAGTTCTGGGAATCGACTCAACATCTGATGCCGCAACTGCTGCCATTGTGCGCGACGGTGTCCTTTTGTGTGAATACACCCAAAATCAAAAGAAAACTCATTCTGTTAAAATGCTTCCAATGGTAGAAAGTATGCTCCGCGATTTGGAGATTTCCATTTCGGATATTGATGTATTTGCCTGCGGCATAGGCCCGGGGTCATTTACAGGAGTCAGAATAGGTGCAGCAACTGTGCGCAGTTTTTGTGATGCCTTAAAAAAAGATGCTGCGGCAGTTACCAGTCTTGAAGCGCTTTACAACAATGTAAACAGTTTCTGTGGTACTGTTATTTCTTTGGTTTTCGCCAGAGAAAACGAGTGCTACACAGCAGCATACGAAAATAACACCGAAATACTTGCTCCCTGTGTTATGACTGTGGAGGAAATTATCTCTTTTGCAAAAGGTAAAAAATGTATGTTTGTAGGCGACGGCGCAATAGCTAATCAGAACGCTCTGGCAAAGTGTGAGGGTGCTCTCATAGCTCAGGGCAGACACAACATAATAAGCGCCGGAGCAATAGCAGAAATCGGCTACAAAAAAGCCGCATCAGGCGATATTGGAAACTCAAATATAGTTTCGCCTTTGTACCTGCGTAAGTCGCAGGCAGAGCGTGAATATGATGAAAAACACAAATCGGAGGAAAGCAAATGAAAGTTGTAATAGGTTCAGATCACGGTGGCTTTGAGTTAAAGCAAATACTTGCCACACATTTAAAAGAAAAAGGTTTTGATGTGACAGATGTAGGCTGTTACGACACTAATTCAGTTGACTATCCCGACATTGCAGAAAAAGCCTGCAAGCTTGTAACCACAGGTGAAGCTTGCTGGGGCGTGCTTGTTTGCGGAACCGGCATCGGCATTTCAATTGCCGCCAACAAAGTTTCAGGCATCCGCTGTGCATTAGTTTCCAACGAATATTCTGCAGAAATGACAAAACGCCACAACAACGCAAATATGTTGGCATTCGGCGGCAGAGTTACAGGACCTGACTTGGCAAAAAACATTTTAAACGCTTATATCAACGCTGAATTTGAAGGCGGCAGACACCAGAACCGCATTGATAAAATCACAGCTTTAGAGGGTTAAATCATGATAGACAGACGCGATAAAATAAACTATTATTTAGACATTGCAGAAACAGTTGCAGAGCGTAGCACCTGCCTGCGTCGTTGCTACGGAGCAATTATCGTAAACAACGACGAAATTATCTCAACAGGTTACAACGGCGCACCCAGAGGACGCAAAAACTGCATCGATTTGGGTCGTTGCATACGGGAAGAATTAAACATTCCCTCAGGCGAGCGTTATGAGCTTTGCCGTTCTGTTCACGCTGAACAAAACTGTATAATATCAGCGTCCCGTCGTGATATGATGGGCGCAACCCTTTACCTTGCTTGCAGAAACGGCGCTACAAACGAGCTAATGAGCGGCACAAACAGCTGTGCTATGTGCAAACGCGCTATTATAAATGCAGGCATCAAAGAGGTTATCATTCGTGACACTAAAGAAGAATACCGCATAATTGATGTTAACGAATGGATTGAAAACGACGATTCATTGTTTGAATAGTGAAAAAAAATCAGGCAAAAATATAATAAGCAAACTTCCGCGATTGCATTTTTTGCAATCGCGCTTTTGTACTATGGAGGTGATTGTTAATGGATGAAGCCAAACTTATAAAAAGAATAAAGACAGGCGATATGGACGCTTTTTCCCAGCTTGTCGGCGCCTATGAAAAGAAAGCCATTAACTACGCCTATCGTATGTTAAACGATGCAAGTGATGCCGAAGATGCGACACAAGAGGCATTTTTAAAGGTTTTTGATAAAATAGACACTTTCCGTGAAAAGTCTACATTTTCTACATGGTTTTACACAGTTTTAAACAATGTATGCCTTGATATTCTCAGAAAGCGTTCGCGCACTGCCGACACTGTAAGCATAAATCAAACGGCAAATGACGATGACGAGTATGAGCTTCAGCTTGAAGACAGTGCGCCGGGACCTTATGAGCAATTACAAAAAAACGAAGCCCAAAGACTCCTGCAAGATGCAATCGCCCAGTTGTCCAATGAGCATCGCACAATGATTATTATGCGCGATATAAACGGATTTGACTACGAAGAAATAGCAAAAATAACAGGCGTGTCGTTGGGCACAGTAAAATCCAGACTTTCTCGTGCTAGGCTTGCACTTCGCAGTATTTTAAAAGAAAATCGGGAACTTTTTACTTGATATTTCGTCTTAATTAACGAAAGGAGGCAAACCATGGCAAAATCGGATTGCAAAAACATACTTAATTTAATACCGTTATACATCGACAACATGCTGTCCGAAGAAGAAACTGACATCGTTGCCCGACACTTAGAAACTTGCGAACATTGCAGGAACGAATATGAATTTATTGCAACACTCACCAAAGAAACTAAAAAGCTTAATGAAATTGAGGTTTCTTCAGATTTTCATAAAAATCTTATGGCAAAGGCAGAACAAAAAGCACGGACAAAGAAATCGCGAAAATTTATTCTGCTGCGCCGTGCAGGTGCAGGCGTTTGCGCTGCGGCAGTTATTGCGTTGTGTGTAGTAACCTACAACGGCTTAAACAAACATCAGGAAAGTACGAACCCCGACGAATATATTTCTCCAACCTCCGGAGTTTCACAAAACCCTGTTAAGCTGACAAATGAAGCACCAAACACCCAGAGTGATGTTTCCGCTCCTAAAACACAGTCAACGCCGATTGAAACTCCTCAAAAGGTAGCCGAAACTCCTCAGGAAGCACCCGAAGCACCAAGCGGTGGCGGAAGCTCTGCCGCCCCTGTTGAGGAGGCCTGTCCCTCGGCAATTTCTCTTGACGATACTGTTTCAACCTACACAGTAGCAACAGTAACCACAAACGAGGACAACCGTGACGCAATAGAGCAAATTCTTTCCAGATACGAAAAGGACGAAACAGGCTACAAAGTGGCTGACATAAACCCCCTCCTCCTTCAATTAGCGGAAATGGGCGCAACAGTAGAAACTCGCACAGACAGCACAGTAACACAAAACTATATTATATTAGAATAAAAAAGAAGCCGTGACATAAGTCACGGCTATTTTCATTATTCTATTGAATATAAATCCTGTTCAGATGCTCCCAGCATTTCAATCCCTGTCATAATGCTACCATACTGCATTTCGTCTATTCTGCCGTTTGAGTGCATTTCTTGCGTTACGGCTTCCAATATGCTCGAAAATTCTTCAAAGTCTGTATACCTTGTCATCATACACATTGCCTTAAACCAGAATTCCTCCTGAACGGAAATATCGCTTACATATTCACTCATATACGCCGCCATATGGGAAACGATTGTGCTGTATTCATAACAGTTTTGCATATTGTTAATCGTTGCCGCTGTAGAAGTGGATATGTGGTAACCTTCACCGGGTATAGCTAAATTTCTTTCGCCGTGTATCCAGTCGGGCGCTACACCTGTAAGCCTTGCCTCTGCCAGTTCTGCAAATGTATCAGCAAGACCTTCAGCAATTGCGGCATTTTCGTCACAAGCCATTGTGCCGCTAAAGCCAACTATATTTGCCATTACGCCATGAGCATACTCGTGAACAACTGTGTTGTAATCCACTTCGCCCAAGGTCATATCCTCACGGAAGAACATAAGCTTTCCGTTGGTGTACATTGCTTTTTCTGTGGGGAGTGTTTTTTCCACATATTCATTGGAGTTTATATAAACCTTAAAGCTTTCGCCGTTACCACTAAGACCTTTCCAGCCAAAAGAGGAATTAAAGAACTTATAGGCATTGTCTACTGCTGTTTTTATACCGGATACATAGGCTGACGCGTTCCCTGCTTCCACCTCGGTAATGCTGATAGGTTCTTCCGCATTCGGGATTGTTTCGTCATTCCAGTTGAATTTATCGTTTGCAGTTATCATTTCATAAATGTAGCTTTCTTCCACCAGGTCCTGGGTGATATCCGCTCCGTTTTCAAAGCTCGATGTAACTACCGCACCGATTCCGTTTCCGCTTATTCCGTCAACAAATACATGGTATGAAATATATACTCCATTTGTATTATAGCCGGACACATTTGCCATATATGCCAGATATGTTTTGTTCTGTACATTGCAAACTACTTTTTCGATTTCTGTGATACTTACGCCACTTGTTACAGCATAATCATCACCCATGGAGTTTACACTTTCTGTTATAGCAGCCGAAGCACTACCCTTATCCAATTTGTAGGTCGTGGTAAGGCCATCTGTTGTCACATAAGCACCGTTAAGAGCGTATGCTGTCCCCTGTTCGTCTGCCATAATCACCATTTCGCCACCGTACACAGGAATACCCTTATACATCTGACCAAAGCGATATATGGTGGTGTTGCCTACTTTTGTTTCACTCTTTAGTTCAAATTCGCTGTCAACATCTTTAATGTTAAAGGTCGACTTTGCGGAATTGATTACTTCTTTTGCAGATTCTGCATCCACAATCTTAATGTCTGTGAAGTTCGCCCCTGCAAATCTCTTCTGAAAAGGCGCTTCAATTGCCGATGTGGTGAGCTCCTGTTCTTCGGGTTGCTTAGTTTGGTTCATATCTTTAAATAAGAGCATACCCACAGCAACACACGCAAGAATCAAAACAACCAATGTAATAGCAATTACAATGCGTCTTGTTTTATGTTTTGCACGCTTTTCTTTCTTTTCTTTTTTCTTTTTGTCTTTTGCCTGCATTTTTGAAATTATATCAAAATCATCACGAAGCTCCGGCATAGCATCAATTAAATCGTCTGTGCCCAATTCTTCATTTATATTTCTGCCGCAACAGATACAGATTTCGCTGTTTTTCTTTATTTTTTTACCGCAAAATTTGCACCTCATATACAAACATCTCCTTTGTGGTCAAAATTCGACTTATATATTGTATCAAAAATATTGCGGTATGTCAAATGCGGTACAAATTACTCAAAATTCATTATAATTTCCAAAAATCAAAAAGAGCGAGGAGTAATCACTCCTCGCTCTTTTTGATTTTAAAAATACTGCGCAAGATGCCTGATATTACCTTTGGGAATTTTAAAACAACGATTTTCATAAAATACAACCTCCCGAATATGTATTACGAGCATAAAATGCAGAAAGCTATGAAAATGAGCAAAGCGCCCTGCATTACTACCAACCAGATTGGCGGTAACAATAATCCCGCAAATAGTCCCACGGAAAAAACACCGGCAATAATCGCCATAAGTCTGCAAGTCAGATGCATTTTGCTCACCTCATAAACTTTCTATACTTCATTATATGTGAGTGAGAAAAAAGTGTTATTAAAATTTAATTCATACACGCCAAGCGGCAAACAGCAACGGTCATATCATCAGTGGGAGTATTGTTAGACAACGCAAGAGCCCTTTTTAATATATTGTCCGAAAGCTCCTGTGCCGTGCCGTCAAATCCCGTACACAAGGAAAGAATTTCGTCCTTGTCCGAAAGCTCCAGAGCATCTGTTACGCCGTCCGTCGCCATTATTACGAAATCGCCAGCGCACAATTCCTTTGTATACAAGTCAGGCTCTATGGTGCGCACCATTCCTGCCGGCAGTGATGAAGCCTGCACAGTTTCAAAACCGTCGCGAAGTCTTAAATAAGAATTAGCCGAGCCGGTTTTTATAAATTCTGTTTCCCCTGTGTGTAGATTAACTATGCACAAATCTATGGTGGAGAATGTATCTTTGTCGGCATTTGCCATTAATATATCGTTTATAAGTCTTACACAGGTTTCTTTATCAAATCCGGCAGAGAGTAATTTCTTTGAAAGCTCTACAGTAATATTGCTCTGAAAACTTGCCATATCTCCACTTCCCATTCCGTCGCAAACTGCAATGGCAATTTTGCCCGAATCAACAGGGAAAACAGCAAAGCTATCTCCGCTGCCTGCAGAGCCCGCCTTAGTTGTGGCGGATGTGGCAATATCGGCTGAAAGCTTAGTTTTTTGGTGGAAGGTTACGCTGCACATTGCCCTGTTGCAATCGGTGGGCGCTTTAACCATAGGAACCTCTAAAACATCACAAATAATCTCCGGAATAATAGTATCGCACTCTGTTTTACTTTCACAGCTCAGCTTTTCGATAGTTACTGTGTAGCCGTCACGGTAATGTACGCATATTTTTTCAGCAGATATTCCCCGCTTTGAAAGCTCGGCGGCAATTTTTCTCTCAGCCTCGGGAATAAAGTCAATTTCCTTTGAAATTGAAGCGTGAGCATTTTTTAAAACCATTGAAATATTTTTAAATTGCTCCGCCACAAGCCTTTTGCTTTCCTGAACTTTTCCCGACCACATTTTTGTTACCTTAAATGCCTCGTAGTTTTTGTTTAACTCGCACAAAAACGCATCACTTCTTATGCACATATCCAAAAATTCTTTGGGAGTGTCTTTTTTTGAAATAGTGTTTTTCGATTCCATAACCGAATACATACGCTGTGCGCAGGATAAAGTTTTTGACTTGTCCTTCTGCCAACAAAAACGGTAAAGCGAACAGTTTTTGCACACAGCCTCTGCCGTGGCATCAAATACAGCGTCCGAGGAGTCGTACTTTGTATCGTGGAAAGATTCTATAACCTCGTGGAAAATTGTTCCCACCGAATCAATAGAATCTATTGTCTTTAAAACAGCAGAGGAAACTGACTCTTTTACCCTTTGGGTGTAGAGCGCTTCTTTTCTGGGCTTGTTGGCAGCTGCCGCCATCATTGTAAGCGCTCTGTCGGGTACAAAAAACAATATGAGGCAGGCAGCAGCCACATAGGACACTGTTAGAATTCCGTTTGCTTCGGGGCATAAAAGCAAGGTTGTTATTAGAGAGGAGAATGTAAATGCCCCAGAAACAGCGAGTCTTCCATATCGTCCAAAAAGCCCTGATAAAAGCGAAGAAATCGTATAAATGCAAACAATTTGTGCTGGAAACGCCGTATTAAAGCCTAAGGCTATGCCAAACACCGCACCGGCAGGAGTACACATACCAAAGCCGTATGTAAGACTTAAAAACATTATAAAAAATATGGAAACCACATGAGCTATGGGCCAGAAGTTCTGAGTAAAGCTTAAACTTAAAACCACCGTGCTCAAAAGTAGAGTTATGCATATTAAATCAGCCGGGTCGGCTGTGTGTTTGTATGTATATGCTCGCAATGCGTTAACTGCCTTATCAAAGACAAAAAACGCAACAAATGAAACCGCACATTCAAACAAAAGCAATAATGTATCAAAAACAAAAAATCCTTCTAAAAGCACATAAACAACGCCATTTAAAAAAACAGCCAATGCAGTTACCGCCGCTGCAAGACGCCTTTTGTGTACCAATTCCTTGGCAAAAATCAGCTGAATACTCATTGTGATAAGCAGACTGCCAATATACTTAAAGTAGAACAACGGCATACCGCTTGAGAATATACCCAGCACGGCAAAAAGCACATAAGACGGTCTTTTTCCCCTGAAGAAAAGCACACTGTAAAGAGTAACTCCAAAAGGAGAAATCATATAATCCATAAAACAGATTCGCGAAATAAGGAAAAGTATAATATTTTCTGTAAGCTCACGACTGCTTAGCTTAGTAAATAAATCCTTAAAGGTTATTTGCCTTATATTTGCCTCAGGTTTTAAATTTTCTAATTCATGTTTCATCTTTTGTACCCTCCAAATTTAATTCATTTCCATTATATACCAATTTTATTAAGAAAAATGTAAATATTTGGAAGTTGATGCCATAAAATTTTCGACAAAAAAAGAGTTTTAGAAACTAAAACTCCTTGATTTTTGCATATATTTTGTTGTAAAATGCATAATCGCAAAAAAACAACTGTTTTTTTGCGATTATTTGCAGGTATATTTTATACTAAATCTCTCTTTTTATATTTATGGCAACGCCATCCGGATTGCCCATAATATTACAATAAATCGCTGATTTCTTTGGCTAGTGAATATGCTGATTTATCTGTTTTTAAAATATTCACATCCTGTTCCTCTGCCTTTAGAACGGTATTCATATCGGGCTCCATACCTTCTACCACCACTACACAGGCTATGTCTGCCATAACTGATACTGCTATTATATTGATGTTTGTCTGCACAGTCAGCCACACTGCGCACTCAGGTGCGTTTGACATAACCACCGACAGCATATCCCCTATATAGCAGTCACTAACCTGCACATCTGATGCCCGATGTACATATTCCAATCCTAACTTTTCTTTTAACTCGCTTACCAACATATACTTCACCTACTTTGACATAAGGATGTTTATTTTATTGTGTTGTTTTCTAGCATATCATAAGTTTTGTCGTAAATGTAGTCGATAAAATCTTCACCGAATTTTTTCCCAAGAGCACGAAAAGCTTTTGATAGATCCGGTGAACGGTTAGTAAGATTGTGGCAGTCCGAACCAAAGGCATATATAAGTCCTTCTGCTGCCAGCTCGCGTATTATACGCCTGCCTGAAAATGACAAGAATGAAGAGGCATTAACCTGAAATTTAACGCCAAAAGAAACGAGGGCATCCAGCTTGCGAATGTCCTTAGGACTACGCAAGTAGCGGTCAATGTGGGCCATTACAGGAATGACCTCGTGTTTTGAAATAATATTATAAATTTCGTGATTATACCAACTGTTCCATGGAGTGTAGGGCAATTCTAAAAGCAAGAGTTCTGTTCCCTCAATGCACAATGACCGCACATTTTCCCTCTCAGAAAGGGCGCCGTCTAAAAGCACCTCTGCACCAAGCATAAGATTAGGGTGAGCTACACGGGAAGTTTTGAGTTCCTTTGTTAAAAGGTTGAACTTTTTCTTCCTCGTCTGCAAAAAATGCTCAAAATCCGCCCCGGAATTTACATGGGGAGTAAGAATAACTGTATCTGCATTATTCTCATAGGCAATCTCAAGCATAGCCGTAGCCATACCTACATCTTTTGCACCGTCATCAATCTCGGGTATGATGTGAGTATGAAAGTCAATGTACATAAAATGCGCCTCCTGCCTATCTGTAATAATAGTAGCTGGAATATGTGCTGTAATTGTCCGTTTTCTTTCCTTGTGCATTTATGGTTATAAAACCTAAGATTTTTGCATGGGCAAATTCCAAAGCTGATATAGCTTTTTTTACCTCGCTTGTTATTGATATGCCACAACGGCAAATAAATACCACATTCTCGATAGCCGCAACAACAGACAAAACATCCGCTACGGCATTTACGGGAGGTGTGTCAAATATAATATAGTCGTAATGTTCCCTGAGCTGTTCAACTAAAGCCGAGAATTTCTTAGAAGACAAAAGCTCCGCAGGATTAGGCGGTATGTTGCCCGCTGTAATATAGTCGAAGTTAAATTCGTTCATCCTTCTTATTACAGATTCTATAGAAGAAAATCCACCGAGGTGATTTGCTAATCCCTCTTGGTTTTTAACACCAAGATAGCTGTGTATACGGGGTTTTCTTAAGTCTGCATCTATTAAGAGCACCTTTGCTTCTGTCTGAGCTAAGGTTGCCGCCAGATTAATACAAGTTGTGGTCTTACCTTCTGCCGAGAATGCCGATGTTACTAAAAGCGCCTTACCTTTTTCTTCTTCGTCTTCAGACAAAGTGTACATAAGGTTAATACGGGCAGCCTTTAATGCTTCTGACAATGAAGCGTCAGGGTTTTTGGTGATAAGGTCAGCATCTGAAATTACATGAAGATTATGCTTTGAATTCTTTTTAGAAAAGGGAAACTGCATTGGTATAAACTCCTTAAATCTCAACAAATTATTCTAAAATATATAATTTAAACAATATTGTACCATAATTTACTGTCTTTTTCAATATATTTTACAAAAAGTTTTGCAGTATTGTTTTTAAAATATTTTAAAAAAACTCTTGACAAGGGATATACTTTAAGATATAATAAACTTGAAAATGATAATCATTATCGTTTTAAAAAATACAACAGGAGGTGTCTTATGAACTTTTCACGACAGCGAGAGTGCATTTTAGATTATTTAAAAAACACAACGGCGCACCCTACTGCCGAAGAAATCTATCAGAATTTGAAGTCGGAGCTTCCCAACTTAAGCCTTGCCACAGTTTACAGAAACTGCAACAAGTTAGCGGAAGTCGGTGTAATTAACAGGCTTGACACAGGAGGCAAAACGCATTTTGATGCGGATGTTTCCGACCACCAACACTTTGTGTGCAACCTATGCGGCAAGGTGTATGATATGTTCTTTTCATTACCGAAAGATGTTATAGACACTAATACCCCTAAAGGTTTTAAACACGAAAATCACAGGCTCTACTTTTTTGGAGTTTGTAAGAATTGTAAGTAATTTAAAAAAATATAATATAATAAAAAATTGGAGGAATTTAATTATGAAAAAATTTGTATGTCCCGTTTGCGGTTATGTTCACGAAGGTGCAGAACCCCCTGCTGCTTGCCCTTTATGTAAGGTTCCCGGTGAAAAATTCACAGAAATGAAGGAGGGCGCAGCCCTCGCTGCTGAACACGAATACGGCGTATACGCTAAAACTGTTAAAAACAATCCTGACATCTCAGACGAGGATAAAAAATATATCTTTGACCAATTAATGGCAAACTTTAACGGCGAATGTGCCGAAGTTGGTATGTACCTCTGCATGGCTCGTATCGCTCACCGCGAAGGCTATCCTGAAGTAGGTCTTTACTGGGAAAAGGCAGCTTATGAAGAAGCCGAACACGCAGCAAAATTTGCTGAACTCTTAGGCGAAGACTTAGAACCTAACATGAAGGCCACCACAAAAGAGAACTTAAAGTGGAGAGTTGACTGTGAATATGGTGCAACACAGGGTAAGTTCGACCTTGCCGCTTGCGCTAAGAAAAACGGTTTAGATGCTATCCACGACACAGTTCACGAAATGGCAAGAGACGAGGCAAGGCACGGCAGAGGCTTAGAAGGTTTACTCAAGAGATATTTTAAATAAGATTACTTTAAACCCCTGTTTTAAAAACAGGGGTTGTTTTTTATTCTCTTCTCTGGCGCAATCGTCACCTTAGCGATGAATCGGGGTTTTGAATGTTGACTTTAGCCACAAACAGTGGTAGAATTAAATTATACATAGAGGAAGGAGGGTATGTTAATGCTCTGGGATATACTTATAATCATTGTATCATGCATAGCTTTAGTTGTTATGCTATCAAAGAATAAGACAAAATCAAATCCCCCGGCACAGCAGGTTCAATATACACCTGCACATAATCCCGCAGGAAGATTCTGCCCCTATTGCGGTAGAGAAATTGAAAGTTCAGTTCATCAATTCTGCCCTGGCTGCGGAAATAAACTTTAATGCTATATATCCCTGTTCCGAGGGGTTAGGGATTATTGTCGGAAATTTTGCAAAACGCAAGTTTCCCAACAGAAATAATTGAAAATGTTGGTTTAATATCAGAGGTGATAAAAATGGTAGAAAATTATATGGTTTGCAACTGTATGCAGGTAAGCTACAACGACATCGCAGATGCGCTTCACAATCTTAAAAGCTTTGACGATGTTTTAAGTGCATTTAAAAGTGTACAGGAAGTAACGCATTGCTCAACAGGCTGTGGAGGCTGTCACCAGAAGGTTTTAGATTTAATATCTGAAATTATGAGCGGAGCGCAAGCTTAACAAAACGGGCTACGGAAATACTATCCGTAGCCCGTTAAAAAAATTCAAAAAACTCTTGACAAAGTATATACTTTCGGATATAATTAAATTGAAAATAATAATTATTATCAATTTTTAAGACGGAGGTAAAAGCAATGTTGGATACAAAAGTAGCAAAATTAATTAACGAACAGATTAACAAAGAATTATATTCAGCGTATTTATATCTTGATTTTTCCATATACTATGAAGAGCAAGGTTTAGACGGTTTCTCTAATTGGTATATGATTCAGGCGCAGGAAGAACGCGACCACGCAATGCTGATGCTCAAATACTTACAGCAAAACGGCGTAAGAGCAACATTAGATGCAGTTGCCAAACCCGATAAGGTTTTAGGCGGCTTGATGGATCCGTTAAAGTTCGGTTTTGAACACGAACAATATGTAACAAGCCTCATCAATGACATCTACGCTGCAGCGTACGATGTTCGTGATTTCAGAACCATGCAGTTTTTAGACTGGTTTGTTAAAGAACAGCTTGAGGAAGAAAAGTCAGCTGATGATATGATTAAAAAAATGGAGCTTTTCGGCAACGATTCAAAAGGACTTTATTCTTTGGATGCTGAATACGCAACTCGCGTTTACACCGCTCCATCATTAACATTATAAATTTTAAGGAGAGAATGAAAAATGGAAAAAATGGTATGTCCCTGCGGATATGTTTATGACCCCGAAGTTGGTGATCCCGATAACGGTGTGGCTCCCGGCACAGCTTGGGAAGATGTTCCAGACAGTTGGGTTTGTCCCGTATGCTCATTGGGCAAGGATGTATTTGAAGCAGAATAAAGCTTTGGGTCGTAACAAAATGATTCCATTTTGTTACGACCTCTTTTTATAAATTAAACTTAGAAAAATATTACAGAACAGGTATTAACTGAGAATTTTTGGTTAAACTAAAATTGTGCAGGACATAAGTTTTGTATGGCTTTTAATTTTTAAAGGAGGCAATTTCATGAAAAAGACATTAGCAATTATTGCAGGAATCGTATTGGTGGTGGGTTTGTTCGCAGGTTGTGGTGCAAATAACAACCCTATGTCGCAGGAAACGCCCGATCAGGGCAATAACAACAACATAGTGCAGGATATTCAGCAAGCGACTGAAGAAACCGTGGACAAATCTCAGTTTATTGGCGAAGAAGAAGCCAAGAAAAAAGCCTTAGAGCGCGCAGGAATTTCAGCTGAGGGAGTTGTGTTTGACAGAGTTGAGCTTGACCGTGACGACGGCGTGTGGATTTATGAACTGGACTTCAAACACAACGGCACAGAGTACGATGTAGATATCAAAGCCGACACAGGCGAAGTACTGGAATTTGAAAAGGAAAAAGAAGATTAACTCAAAACAAGCCCGTAACGGGCTTGTTTTTTTATATAAAATGTGATAAATTAAAATCAGAGGTGAGTAATATGGAAAAAATAATAGGTATAACTCAGCAGGTGGAAATGACACCTGATAGAGTAAACGAATACAACAAAATAACGGCATCTTTACAGGAGTTTGAGGGACAGGCGCCAAAGCTTTCATTCCGCGATGCGTTAATTTATATGCGAAAACGCTATGGTGCACCGTGTGACCCTCGTGACAGAGCATTAAAATTCGGCACTTGCGGTTTTTTTGCAGCCGATTATGATGTGCTGACTGCTGTAAAACTTGAAGAAGTCCGCAAGTATCTCAATCTGTGTAAAAAAACCTTTCGTGGAATGAAGATTTATGTTCAGGTGTTTGCTTCCACTAATTATTGGAACAAAGAAAGTGTGGCTATGCTGGACCCGGGTGAGGCAATGTGGGAGTTTGAGGGCATTACATATCAAACAGCAGAAAGCATAGCTTATGAGGTATCAAAGATTATACATGCACCCATAAAAGTTGTGGGTGTATAAATAAAAAAGACTTTGCACAGCTTTCGCTGTGCAAAGTCTTTTTTATTCGTTTGGCAATATGATATTAATTGCTTTATGACAGTTTTTGATAATTCCTTTTTGTTGTGCATCATAGCACTCTCCGTCCAGCGACCATTGTATAGGCGATTGGCTTTGTACTGTAATCTCTCTTGCCTTAAAGAAGTCAACAAATTTACTACTGTACTTTTCTGCTGTAACCGCGGAAATAATAGTATAAAACTCCAAAATATTTTTGGGGAATTTTACCAGCATTACCTCAAATAGTCCGTCTGCCATATCTACAAGCTTTTTATCAATTTTGATAATTCCCGCTACAGAAGTGGAATTTGAAATAAACCCAACAAGATATTCTCCTGTATGGACTTCACCGTTTTCTGTAGTTACCGTAACAGAAACAGGCTTTATGTGGGCAAGCTCAGTTATACCTCTTAGAATATAGGCAAAGTGCCCCAAAGAGTTTTTCATATCCTGAGGGGTTGAGTAAGAGCTTTTTGTAAATGCGCCAAATGAAGCAACATAGGTAAAGTACCTGTTGTCAAACTGCCCTACATCTATGGTAGTTGCCACACCGTTTACAATATCACGGGTTGCTTTTATAATGTTGTCGGTCAGGCCAATGCTGGCAGCAAAATCATTTGTAGTGCCGCAGGGAATATAGCCTATATCTATAGGCTTACCGTAAGCCATAACACCGTTAACAATATCATTTAATGTGCCATCACCACCGCTGCAGATAATAATATCGTTTTCTGCTGCGCTTTTCTTTACAATTTCATAAGCATCACCCAGCTGCGTTGTACAACGCACATCCAAAGAAAAATCAGCCTCGTGAAGTATACGGGTAATGTCAGCAAAGTATTTAGTGAGTATCATTCTTCCCGATACGGGATTCATTATTAATAATGCCTTTTTCATATGCGTACATTCTTTCGTTTAGTTATTTTCCTCTAAAATGTCATCCAGCGCCGCGCCTGCAATTTCAAACTCTTCATCGTCTAAATCCAAAAGCTCGATTTTGTCGTCATCATAATTGCAGCCGTATATGTAAATTTCGGCATCCTCAGCTATTTCTTTGTCTTCATTTGTTGGAACGAGTGCGATATAGTCAGCATCATCAACAGAATACTCAGCAATCACCTGGCATGAAATTGTTTCGCCGTCCTCCAGCTCTAAATCAATGTAGATAGGTTCGTTGTTTTCCATTACACATTCTCCTTTGAGTTTATAATTATTCTGAAATATATACACAAGCATCGGGATTCATTCCGTATTCAGGATAGAATACAAAGCTCTTTTCCTTGTATGTAGCAATTAAAATATCAGTTTCATCCGAAAGGCTGTAATCTCCCTCCACATTTTTAAAAGTGTTTCTTATGTTGTCTTCCGTAACAGTTTCCGGACAGTCATCAAACAAAAATTTCAAAGGAAGGTATACACAATATACTTCATCAGAATCGTCTAAATCGTTGTCCAGATTATATGTGCCGTATGAAACCTGTATGCCGTTGTCATAAACCATAAGAGCCCATTCTTGCCAGAATTCACCCTCGCCAAATAAAGCGTCAACCTCTCCTTTGGTTTTGCCGAACAAATCTAAATACTGAGGATTAACAGTCAATCCACCCTCCAGCAACTCATTGTCAACAGACGACTCGGGCGGTTTTTTGGTGGACTTGCCCGTAGGTGCGTTGGTGCTTGCAGGAATTTCTTCGCCACATCCCACAAGCGAAAGCGCTATTACAAGTACAAGTAAAAGCGACAGAAATCTTTTCATTGTCATTTCTCCTTTTTTACGCAGATTTCGGGAAATTTTCCTTTTGTACTTTTTAAGTCTTTTTTTGATTTAAGATATTTTATTATTTGTGAGTCGAATACTTCCCCGGGTGCTATTACCGGCACACCTGGTGGGTATGCCCATATATATTCTTTTGACACTTTCCCCTCACACTTACCTATATCCAAAAACTCACCCTCTCCAAAGTCCTCTCCTTTTTCAGGAAGTGTAAGTTCAGGGACTTCACAACTTTTGTAGGGTGGCAAGGTTTTATCTATTCTATAAAGTGCACGAAGCAAAATCTGCAAATCGTTTAGCTTGTCTGCAATAGTCACCATTGCCAACACATAGTGCTCGGACACCATTTCCACCTCGATGTTATACTGTCGGAGTATGCGCGCAAGGTCTTGCCCGTCTGTTGCTGAAATTATTATTTTGCCCGCATCATCAAAGTGGAAAACCCGTATGTTGTCAAGGGCAACCGCATTCTCATAAAAATACGCAAGATTTACTGACAATTCTTTAAAATCTTTTTTGTTTTCAGCCACATACC
>JAGBXV010000037.1 GCA_017629115.1 Clostridia bacterium
GTTATGACACATGTTGTAAAGACTTTGTCAGGTTTTCCTGAACACAGAGTTATAGGTTCTGGTACTACTTTGGACACTGCAAGACTTCGCTTTTTATTGGGCGAATATTTCAGTATAGACCCAAAAAATGTTCACGCCTATGTTATAGGCGAGCATGGCGATTCGGAGTTCGTTCCATGGTCACAGGCTTTAATCGGTACTAAGCCCGTAGCAGATATTGTTTCTAAATACGGTGACCGTTTCAAACAAAATGAGATGGATGAAATCTCCGAAAAGGTAAAAAACGCCGCATACGAAATCATAGAAGCTAAAACTTCCACCTATTATGGCATTGGAATGTCTTTGGTAAGAATAGTAAAGGCAATTTTAAAAGACGAAAACAGCATCTTAACCGTATCTGCTTACTTAAACGGCGAATATGGCGAAAGCAATGTATATGCAGGCGTTCCCGTAGTTCTGGGCAGACAAGGCGTAAGAGGACATCTGAATATAAATCTGACAGAAGATGAAAAAGAAAAATTCCATAATTCGTGTGAATTATTAAGACAGTATTATAAAGAAACGAAAATATAAAAAAGAACCGCCGATATGGCGGTTCTTTTTCTTTATTTTTTGTTTTTTCAGGCGACGGGAAAATAGATGCAGAATTAACAAACCGAACCGAAGGGTGTGCCCCGAAGCTGTACACGGTACAGCGAGGGTTTGGGTTGTTGATAGTGTAAGGCATAAAAAAATAGGGATTCGCATTATGCGAATCCCTACATTATTGCAAAATATTTTTTGCCTTACACGGTCAGCGCTATTTTCACTAGCCTCTTATGTATTAGAATAATTCACTTAACGATGTATCGTTGTAGATACGTCTGATAGCTTCTGCAAAGAGTGATGCCACAGAGATTGTCTTAATCTTGGGAATTCTTCTTTCTTCGGGAATAACGATTGTATCAAGTGTAAGTAACTCTTCAATGGGGCTGTTCTGGATTCTTTCGATAGCAGGGCCAGATAATACGCCGTGTGTACAGCAAGCATAAACTGCCTTTGCACCACGATCAGCGAGAGCCTGTGCACCGTTTGTGATTGTGCCTGCTGTATCAATCATATCGTCAAGCAAAATACAGGTTTTGTCTTTTATATCGCCGATAATGTTCATAACTTCTGAAACATTGGGCTTCGGACGGCGTTTGTCGATGATTGCAATCGGAACATCGAGTTTTGCTGCAAAGTCACGAGCGCGTGTTACGCTTCCCAAGTCAGGAGAAACTACTACTACATCGTCTCTTACGGGGAATTTTTCAAGGTAATATTCTGCCAATAATCTGCCGCCTTTTAAGTGGTCAACAGGAATATTGAAAAAGCCCTGAATCTGTGCTGCGTGCAAGTCCATTGTAAGAACTCTGTCCGCACCTGCAGTTGTCAACAAATCAGCTACCAATTTTGCAGAAATCGGATCTCTTGCCTTTGATTTTCTGTCCTGTCTTGCATAGCCAAAGTAAGGCATAACTGCTGTAATTCTTGATGCTGAAGCACGCTTTAATGCATCAATCATAATGAGCAATTCCATTAAGTTGTTGTTTACAGGGTTTGATGTTGACTGAATAACGAAAACATCAGATCCTCTTACCATTTCATTGATGTTAATGGCAATTTCACCGTCTGAAAACATACCAACATTTGAATTTCCCAATTCCATACCTAAGTTTGCAGCGATTTTTGCAGCTAACTGAGGGTTGGAATTGCAGGCAAAAATCTTAACATCTTTACCGTGGTTTACCATTTTTTAAACTCCCCTTTTGTCTTTTGTATTTTAATTAAATTATTTCTCTATTTTTTTCGGTCTTTCCCAACCTGCTTTATTCACCTGTCTTGCACGGGCAATAGCAAGGTTATCCGCAGGAACATCTTCTGTGATGGTTGAGCCTGCTGCGGTAAAAGCATTCTCACCAACACGTACAGGTGCAACTAAGTTTGTGTTGCAACCAATAAATGCGCCATCTTCAATAACAGTTCTGTGTTTGTTTTTGCCGTCGTAGTTTACTACAACAGTTCCGCAGCCAAAGTTGATGTTCTTACCTACATCGGCATCACCCACATATGTTAAGTGAGAAAGTTTTGTACCGTCGTCGATTTTTGCATTTTTGATTTCTACGAAGTCTCCGAGTTTTACTTTTTTGCCCACTACACATTTAGGTCTTACATAGCAGAAAGGACCTACTGTAGTCTCTGAGCCTATTTTACTTTCTGTTAAAACAGAATGTTTGATCGACACATTGTCTGCAATTTCGCAATCGGTAATATCTGTGCAAAAACCGATTACACAATTTTTGCCGATAACAGTTTTGCCTGTGATTTTTACATTGGGTTCAATTACAGTTCCCGCACCAATCACAACTGTCTCGTCTATATAGGCATTTGTTTCATCAACGAAAATAACGCCGCTTTTCTTTAAATTTTTGATAATTTTCTTTCTGTTCATAAGAACACCTCCAGAATTAGTTATTTACAGAATTATCTATTCTTATGTCAGAACCTATAAACTGCAGTACCTTAAAATGTCCAAAAAGTCTTGATACTACTCGTTCACCGTATTTTTTCTCAAGTTCTGCCATTGAAAGATTTGTATTTATAAGTGTTTTCTTGCCTGTAATAAGTCTTGAATTTATAATGTCAAAAAGCGATGCCTTAGTATACTGTGTGGTAAATTCACTGCCTAAATCGTCTAA
>JAGBXV010000038.1 GCA_017629115.1 Clostridia bacterium
TAAGGGAGTTTTACCGTCCAAAGAATCCACAGGGTAGTCTGCCATACCGTCGCATAAGAAAATTATGTACTTCATAATGATACCTCTATTCGTTAAATTTCTTTTTAGCTTTTTCTGACGCTTTAATGTAAAAGTTTGCAATCTGCTTGTCTTTAGCTCCCATATAAAAACCAAAGATTCCCGAAACAAAGCTTAAAACAGGTGCAATATATAATACAAAGCAGTTGTTGAGTATGCATATAAGGTACGAAAACCAGAATTTTACAACAAATGCAACATATTCAAACAGCGAGTATGAATTAAGCACTCTGGGTGCGTTGTCGGGAAATTCATAAAAAGATCTTACTATAATGCTCTTTACGGGAATAATGTTAAACTCACACAAGCAGTAAAAGGTAATGAGTACAACATCAAATATAACAAGAGGAAGCATAAATTTTACGCAGTTTTCTATAGTCAGACCGTACCTGCGTGCGGTATTTTTGCGGCTTAAATTCCACATACGCACATATATTCGTCCGCAAAGTGTAAACAGCATAAAGAATGTTGCTATTGCGGCAAATGTGGGTATTGAAAACCACGAACCAAATATAAACAGGAGTAGGAAAGTTATGCCTACAGCTGTTAGATTATCCAAAAATGGTAAAAAGAAAAACTTTCTTGTTCTGATCATCGTATCCTCCTGTTATCGTGTTATACCTAAAATATTCAGGATTTCATCCTGTTTTTCGAATTGTATTTTTTCTTCTTCTGCGCTACGCTCGTGGTCGTATCCCAAAAGGTGCAGAACTGAGTGAACTGCCAAAAAGCACATTTCACGCACCAGCGAGTGTCCAAATTCTTCGGCTTGTTCCTGAGCACGCTGGGCAGAAATTACAATATCCCCAAGTAAAACTCTACCGTCAACAATATCCTCGTCATAAATGATGAGAGTGCCGTCCTCGTCTGTTTCTAACATAGGAAATGACAGCACATCAGTTGCAGATTCCTTGCCTCGGGCGTTACTGTTTATTTCACGGATAGCATCGTTATCCACGAATGTGAGGCTGATTTCACAGTCGTCTGTAAACTCCTCATACTCTAAAGCTTTTTCGATGGAGAGCTTTATTTTATCAAACAACTCATCCGTTATTTCTATTTTATCCTGTTCGTTTTCCCAAATTAAATTAAGCATCCCGTCTACCGCCTTTCGTACTTTTGCGGCGCTCACGGGCATCTGCTACGCGTTTGTCGTGCTTCTCATACGCCTGAATAATTTTCATAACCAAGGGATGACGCACAACATCCTTGTGAGAAAAACTGCAAAATGCAATATCGTCAATACCCGAAAGTATTTTCATTGCTTCCACAAGACCGCTCCTCTTGCCGTCGGGCAAATCCACCTGAGTAATGTCACCTGTTATGATTGCCTTTGAGCCGAAACCGATACGGGTCAAAAACATTTTCATCTGCTCAGGCGTGGTATTTTGTGCCTCGTCAAGTATAATATAGGCGTTATCCAGAGTTCTTCCTCGCATATAGGCGAGTGGTGCTACTTCAATTGCGCCTTTTTCCACATAGTTATTATATGACTCCATACCAATCATATCGTAAAGAGCGTCATAAAGAGGACGAAGATAAGGGTCAACCTTATTTTGCAAATCACCGGGCAAAAAGCCGAGTTTTTCGCCTGCTTCAACGGCAGGGCGGGTGATAATAATGCGTGAAACCTCTTTTTTTCTAAATGCTGTAACGGCCTTGGCAACGGCTAAATATGTCTTACCTGTACCTGCAGGGCCTATACCGAAAACGATAGATTTATTATTCATTTCTTCGATATACTTTTTCTGTCCTAAAGTTTTACTTCGTATGGGTTTACCTTTTGAGGTTACGCACACGCAGTCACCTGAGGTTGCATCGTGAAATTTCTTTTCATCACCTTCGGTAGCCAGTGATATAGCATAAATGATTTTTTGCTCATTGATTTCAGCGCCTCTTGTTACTTCTTCGCAAAGGATAGTAACAACACGCTCGCAAAGAGCAACAGCACCTGCATCTCCCGAAAGCTTTAAAGAACCGCCACGGGAAAAGATGCTTACTCCAAGCTCTTTTTCAAGTAATTTTAAATTCATATCAAAGTCGCCAAAAAGCTTGCCGACATTAACAGTTGATACATCAATTAAAATATCAGGCATAATCGCCCTCCTATTTTGTTTTATTTAATAAAGCAGCCTTAACTGTATTTTTCATAAGCATAGCAATAGTCATAGGACCAACGCCGCCGGGAACGGGTGTGATAGCAGAAGCGCGAACTACACAGCTTTCGTATTCTACATCGCCTGTTAATTTTCCGTCGGGAAGCCTGTTCATACCAACATCAATAACTACAGCACCCTCTTTTATCATATCGCCTGTAATTAATTCAGGAACGCCAACTGCCGCAACAACGATGTCCGCCTGACTTACTTCGGCTTTTAAGTCAGCCGTTTTAGAGTGACATATTGTAACTGTACCGTGCTGATGGAGTAAAAGCATAGACATAGGCTTGCCTACTATGTTGCTTCTGCCTATTACTGCGCACTTTTTACCTTTAACTTCAATTCCGGAGAGTGCAATCAACTCCATAACGCCAGCAGGTGTGCAAGGCAGAAAATCAAAGTTTCCTACCATAATCTTACCCACATTTACAGGATGAAATGCATCTACATCCTTTTTGGGGGAGATTGCGTTGATAACTGCTTCTTCATCCAACCCCTTAGGCAAAGGAAGTTGACAAAGAATACCTGAAACTGAGTTGTCGTTGTTTAATTTATCAATTAAAGCAAGGAGTTCTTCCTGAGAGGTTTCTGCAGGTAGTGCGTACTCAAGCGACTTAATACCGCAGTACTCACAGGCAAGCTTTTTATTTTTTACATAGATTTTTGATGCCGGGTCATCGCCCACGATTATTACGGCGAGACTTGGAATTATTCCGTCCTTTTTGAGGTTTTCCACCTCTTGCTTTAGTTCGTCCTTTATTTTTGCTGACAGCATCTTGCCGTCCAGAATTTTTGCGCTCATTTCTATTTCCTCCGTGTTTTGGTTTTATTAAGCATTCAGGGCCGAATCCGATTAAATCTTCACGGTCTGCTTTTTTTAATGCCGCAACTACCAAGTGATAGTTGGATGGATTTTTATACTGGAGTAACGCCCTTTGCATAGCCTTTTCTTCGGGAGTTTTGGCTACATATACGGGCTTAAGGGTAGCCGGGTCAAGTCCTGTGTAAAACATACAGGTTGACGCTGTTCCCGGTGTGGGGTAAAAGTCTTGCACCTGTTGGGGGTTTAACTTGTGTTCTTTCAAATAAAGAGCAAGCTCTAAGGCATCATTTATGGTGCTTCCCGGGTGGCTTGACATAAGGTATGGAACTAAATACTGTTCCTTGCCTATCTTCTTAGTTATATTGTAAAACTTTTCGCAAAATTTATTATATACTTCTTTTCTGGGTTTTCCCATATGCCGTAAAACATTCTGGGAAACATGCTCAGGAGCAACTTTTAATTGACCGCTTACATGGTGCTTTACAAGTTCAGTAAAGAACTCATCATTTTTATCGCACAAAAGATAGTCAAAGCGAATACCAGAGCGTACAAAAACTTTTTTAACTCCTTCTTTTTTTCGGAGCTGGCGAAGAAGCTCAAGATACTCCGAATGGTCTGCATCAATATTTTTGCAAGGTGTGGGGAACAGGCATTGCCGTTCTTTACAGGTTCCGCATTTTAACTGTTTCTCGCACGAGGGGTGCTTAAAGTTTGCCGTAGGACCGCCCACATCGTGAATGTAGCCTTTAAATTCAGGCATAGCAATTATTGTGTCGGCTTCCCTCAGGACTGATGCGTTGCTCCTTGCTTGTACCATTCTTCCCTGGTGGAAAGTAAGGGCACAGAAATTGCAAGCACCAAAACATCCACGCACAGATGTTAAGCTGAACTTTACCTCCTCAATAGCAGGGATTTTGCCCATTGCCTCATACATTGGGTGGTAGGTACGAGTGTAGGGCAGCTCATAAGTTCTGTCAAACTCTTTTTGAGTTAAGGGAAGGGCAGGGGGCAACTGTACCAAATAGCGGTCATGATGCTTTTGCACGATAGTTTTTCCTCTTATGGGGTCTTGTTCTTCGTGTTGCACCCTGTGAGCTATGGCATACGCATATTTATCGCTTTTTACTTCATCGAATGATGGGAGTTCTATATATTTTTTGAGTTTTTCAATATCCTTTGACATATA
>JAGBXV010000039.1 GCA_017629115.1 Clostridia bacterium
ACCCGCACCAAATACAGCCCCGCAATAAATTAGGGCAATAGATAAAATATTTCATAACTTTTTTATCACCTGAGATTTTACCTCCTTGTAATAATATTATGTAAACTTCCCATATCTACGCGGTTAAATCGACTTTACAAAAAGGTTACAACTTTTGAAATTTTCCCCAAAAACCTGTTGATAACCTGTTGATAATGTTGATAACCAACGCAAAATTGGGGTTTGCGACAGTTTTTTCTGTGGAAAACCCTGTTGAAAATGTTAATAACTTTTTTGGTGTTTTTTTGATTAGTTTACATAATATTTTTAAAATTTGCTTACATTTTTGCTGTTTTCATTAAAAAATTTTTATGCAGTATTGAAATTGTTTTCTGTATGATGTATAATGATTATGCACGGTGTTTTGTCGTGCAAATCGACGCTTGTATATTATATTATCACACTGCGAAAGATATGACAAAAGTACCCGCATAAGAATATGTTAATAAAGAAAGAAGGTTATAAAAATGGCTCAAATTACAAAAGAAACAATCATTATGGATGTTTTAAAGTTAAATCCCGAAACAGCTCAGTTCTTTTTTGAAATAGGTATGCATTGCTTAGGCTGCCCTTCAGCTTCAGGCGAATCAGTTGCAGAAGCTTGTGCAGTACACGGTGAAGACGCTAACGCTTTAGTTGCAAGAATCAATGAATTTTTAGCAGAAAACTAATTAAAACACCAAAACAGGCTGTTGCAATGCAACAGCCTGTTTTTTTATGCTTTAGGTATCATCAATCTCCTACCCACTTCTATTTTATCATTTTCCAGTTTATTTGCAATTTTAATTTTTTCCGCCTTGGTGCGATATTTTTTAGCAATACTCCAGAGTGTATCCCCTTCTTTAACAAAGTATATTACCATACAGGGAATATCGCTTTGACTTTCTTCGTCTTTTTTATTTACATCTGTCAATATATCTACTCTGTGTGACTTCAACGCTTTCATATAAAGTCCTACATTAGCTATGATATTGCCGTTATCTGCGCTAATATCCTCAAGCCACATATCAACCTCTGGTTCACACTTGTCATGGATGGCTTTTTCCCAGTTAATATCACTTTCGCTTACCCCACAACGGAGATTGCCGTCACCGTCACGGTAAACTAAAAACGCAACCAACACGCCTGATACCTTAACCATTCCGTTTTCCCATGTGTACGCTCTCAACAAGGGCTTTGCGCAGCAATGTATAACCTCATCAATCTTAACATTTTTCGGCACATCCACCGATTTATTTACTGTTATGCGGGCATTTTCCGATGTAATATATTCTGATATTTTCATACTGTCACGACTAACTTCTGTTTTGCCGGACAAGCAATAGCAATCGTCTACAACAGTTTCAGCCATAGTTTTGCTTACTCTTACACGGGCGCATATTGATGCGTCAACGCTTATAATCTTTGTATCACCTTTTAAATCACCCTTTGTAGTAGCAAAAACATCCATCACATTGCAGGTAACATTCACCGTTGTCTGTTCATCTGCTCCGGGTGCTTCCACTATCTCAGTAAAGGGCACTGTATGAGAAACACCGGTCACTTTTTCGTCTTCTGCCGAGGCGTACATGGTGTTTACATGCATATCAGCATGAATCATAACCTTGCCGTTCATAACTCTTGTGTCAATGCCCGAAACCCAGGCATCCACTTTTAGAATTTCGCCAATGTCAGGACAATCTTCTGCCACAGTTAAAATATCAGAAACAGAAATTTTAGTTTCTGTATCGGATACAGGTATGTAAATACTGTGTTTTTTGCTGCGACTTTCAATATCCTCACCTGTTACCTCAATTACAGGTTCGTATTGCATTTTGTCATTGGCAACTGCACTAAGGGCTATCATCATTTTTGCCGAAAGCTTTCTTGAATTAACCAAAGTAAAGCCGATATGTTCAACATCTGCCTTTACTGTAAAAGACGCATTCTCACTGCCTTTTATATCTATAGACTCACCAAAATATAAGCTTTCGCTTACACAAACCAGCTCACCGCCGTCTTCAGGCTTATATAAAGCCATAAATTCCACCTGACCGGCAATTTTCAGCACGCCGCCTTTATAATCCGTGTCCGTCACCTTTGCTTTGGCATCTGCCAGCAGAATTTCCGCTATATCGGGCTTTGTGTCAGGGATTACTATATCTCCCTCAACCAATGCACTTGCATATGAGCGTGCTATCTGCTCACATAAATTTATATTTCCCTTTTTAATTTCCATTTTTACACCTGCTTTCTTAATTCTTGTTAAAATATATGCAGGCATTATTAGTGTTATTCCTAAAATTAAAAAGGGCTATATCAAGTATTATACCTGATATAGCTCTTTTTTGTTATCTATTTCTCAGCATATTATCAAAATTATTTAAAATGGATGAGGCGTGAGCTCTTGTAGCTACACCTTTGGGATCAAAATTACCGTTATCGCCGATGATTAATGTCATATCAGTTGCCCATTTGATTGCATCAACTGCATAACCTGAAATCGTTTTGTAGTCTTTATAATCAGTAATTGGTTTGTTCTGATATCTGTCATTCATATCCAGACCGATATAAATGCAATATCTGTAAAGAATGGTTACAAGCTGTTCTCTTGTAATACTTGCATCGGGATCAAATTTTGTAGCTGTAACACCATTTGTTATACCACATTCACTTGCCCAAGCTATTGGCTTTTCATAATATGAACCTTTTGCAACATCTTCAAAATTACAGCTACCTGCTTCAGGCTCTCCGTGAATTCTGTAGATGATGGTAGTTAACATTCCTCTTGTAATTGGCGACTGGGGTTCAAATTTTCTATCTGTAACACCGTTCATCAAGCCTTTTGCAACAACACTTTTAATACTTACAGCATACCACATACCTTCACTTACATCATCAAAGTAATCTGATATTCTCATTGCAGATGCTGTTCCGGAAAATGTGCCCATTACGATAATAACCGTTAAAATCAACACTAAAAACTTTTTCATTATAATTCTCCTCTATAAATCATTTTTAATTACATCTTCGTATGTTTCACGCTTTACCACAACGCGACTTTCCCCATCTCGTACCATAACTACCGCGGGATTGGGGATGCGGTTATAATGGCTTGCCATTGAGTAGTTGTACGCACCTGTTGTAAGCACTGCTAAGGTGTCCCCAATCTGAGCTTTCTGAAGCTTTACTCCCTCGCCCAGCAAATCTCCCGACTCACAGCACTTACCTGCTATGGTAACTGTTTCAGTTTTTTCCTCTGCTGCTTTGTTTGCCACGCAGAATGTGTACTCCGACTGATAAAGAATATATCGGGGATTATCTGCCATACCGCCGTCAACAGATACATAAGTGCGGATATTTGGAATTTCCTTAATACCGCCTACAGTGTAGAGTGTAACACCGGCTGATGCCACAATGCTTCTGCCGGGCTCCATTAATATAAAAGGAAGCTTAACTCCGTGTTCTTCGCACTTTTTATGAATAATACCGCTTACAGCCTCCATAAATATTTCATAGCTAACGGAGGTTTCACCGTCTGTATATGCAACACCAAAGCCACCACCAAGATTTAATTCTTTGGTTTCTGCACCTGTTTCGTCCTTTATTACCTTAATAAAGTCCATCATCACCTCTGCCGCCTCACAGAAAGGTTTAACCTCAAATACTTGTGATGCAATATGGCAATGAATACCGCAGTAGTCTATATTTTCTGTCTTTACTGCTTTCTTTATAATATCAAGCGCTTCGCCAGTTTCTAAAGCCACACCGAATTTTGAGTCAATCTGACCTGTCTTTACAAAATCGTGAGTGTGAGCATCAATTCCCGGCTTAATTCTGAAAAGCACGCAAGCTGTAACGCCCTTTTCTTTCGCCATGCGGCTTAGGGTTTCAAGCTCAAATTCGTTATCAACTACAAATCTGCCTACGCCTAAATCTAATGCCATAGCTATTTCATCGGGCGTTTTGTTGTTGCCGTGAAAGCAAACCTTATCCATAGGAAATCCTGCCGAATACGCAGTGTAGAGTTCTCCGCCCGATACAACATCAAGACCGAGGTTTTCCTCTGCCACAATGCGGCACATTTCCTTAATACACATTGCCTTGCTGGCGTAATGTATTCTTCCGTTGCCGCCGTAGTACTTTTCAACAGAATTAACATAGGCCCTGCAACATTCTCTTATTTTATTTTCATCAAACACATAAAGGGGTGTGCCGTATGTTTTAGCTAATTCTACGGTATTAACACCGCCTATTGTAAGTGTGTTTTCACAAATTCCTAAATGTCCTGAAATCACAGTTTTTTCTCCTTTTTTGTAAACTATTTCTTTATTCTACCAAAACTATGGGAAAATGTCAATTTTTATTTGACATTTGAGTATTTTGTGCTAAAATATTAATGGTATATTTTTAGATATTAAAAATCGGAGGAATTCTTTTGGAAAAGAACAATTTACGAAATATAGCAATTATCGCCCATGTTGACCACGGTAAAACAACTTTGGTTGATGCCATGTTTAAAAACAGCGGCATTTTCCGTGACAACGAACAAGTAGCAGACCGCGTAATGGACTCAAACGACTTAGAGCGTGAGCGCGGTATTACAATCCTTTCAAAAAACACATCCGTCATGCACAACGGAACAAAAATAAATATTGTTGACACTCCCGGGCACGCTGACTTCGGCGGCGAGGTTGAGCGAGTGCTGGGTATGGTAGAGGGCGTACTGTTAGTAGTTGATGCCTTTGAGGGCGCTATGCCCCAGACAAGATTTGTATTAAAAAAGGCTTTAGAGCTTAACTTAAAGCCCATTGTTGTTATCAATAAAATCGACCGTCCTCAGGCAAGATGCGAAGAAGTAATAGACGAAATTTTAGACTTGTTTATTGACCTTGGTGCAACCGATGAGCAGGCTGACTTCCCTGTTGTTTACGCCTCTGCAAAACAGGGCGTATGCGGACTTTCGTTAAGCGAAATCAAGGAAGATATGACACCTCTCTTTGATGTAATTTTAGAAAGCGTTCCTGCCCCCACAGGTGCAGCTACTGATGCCCTGCAGGTAAGAATTGCAAACATCGACCACGATGAATATATAGGAAAAATCGCAGTAGGTAAAATCTCACGAGGTACTGCAAAATATGGCGAAACCGTGGCATTATGCCGCGCCGACGGTACAGTTTCAAATGTAAGATGCGGTCGTATTTATACCTTTGAGGGGTTAACCAGAACAGAGGTAGAAACAGTTCCCGCAGGTGATATTATCTGTATTTCAGGTCTTGGTGACTTTAACATTGGCGAAACAATTTGTGCTACCGACTGCATAGACCCATTACCTGTCATTGAAGTTGACGAACCTACAATTTCTATGAACTTTATGGTAAATAACAGCCCCTTTGCCGGCAGAGAGGGCGACTTTGTAACAAGCCGACACATCCGTGACCGCCTTTTCCGAGAGCTTGAAACAAATGTTAGCTTAAAGGTGGAAGAAACTGATTCTGCCGATTGCTTCAAGGTATCAGGCAGAGGCGAACTTCACTTATCAATTTTAATCGAAACGATGCGCCGTGAGGGATACGAATTCCAAGTTTCTCGCCCTCAGGTAATTTATAAGGAAATTGACGGTGTAAGATGCGAGCCTATGGAGCGCCTAGTTATCGATGTTCCCGACGAATTTTCAGGAAGCGTCATCGAAAAGCTTGGTTCTCGTAAAGGTCAGATGGAAAATATGTACCCCACTAATGACGGCTATATGAGAATAGAATTTAAAATCCCCTCAAGAGGTCTTATCGGTTACAGAAGCGAATTTTTGACAGACACCAAGGGTAACGGCGTTATGAATTCACTTTTGGAGGGCTTTGAAGAATACAAAGGCGAAATCGACACACGCAGCCGCGGTTCAATGATAGCCTGGGAAACAGGCACATCTGTAGCATACGGACTTTTAAACGCTGAACTCAGAGGCGCACTCTTTATAGGTCCCGGCGTTGAGGTTTACGAGGGTATGATTGTTGGTGAAAATGCCAAAAACGAAGACTTAACAGTTAATGTCTGCAAGAAAAAGCATGTTACAAATATGCGAGCAGCAGGTAGTGATGATACGGTAAAATTAACACCCCCTGTCAATATGAGTTTAGAGCAATGCTTAGAGTTTATTTCCGACGATGAACTTGTTGAAATCACACCGGAAAGCATAAGATTAAGAAAGAAAATTCTTTCAAAGCAGGACCGTGACAAAATGGCAGGACGAATGAAAAAATTTGGCGAATAGTAGAAAGGGAATTTGCGTTGCAAATTCCCTTTTTGTATTGTCTTTTATGTGGCATTATGCTATAATAACTGTGTATAAACACAAGGAGATATTATATGGATACAGTAAAAATATCGTCTGGGCAAGCAAAAATCATTGCCCACCGTGGTTTGAGCGGAATTGAACGCGAAAACACCTGCCCTGCATTTGTAGCAGCAGGTAACAGAAGCTATTTCGGTATTGAAGCAGATGTGCATATCACAAAAGACGGAAAGTTTATTATCATACATGATGAAACCACCAACAGAGTAACAGCAGGTGTGCACAAAATAAATGTGGAAAGAACCACCCATTCAAAATCTGAAAATATAATTCTTCCTGACCTTGACGGCACAACAATACGAAAGGATATTAAGATTCCCCTTTTGGACGAATACTTAAGCATCTGCAAAAAATACGGAAAAACCGCTGTTCTTGAGGTAAAAAGCCTTTTTTCAGAATCCGACATAAAAAAACTTGTGCTTAATATTAAAGCTTTAGGCTATATCGAGAATGTAATTTTTATCTCTTTCGCACTTGAAAACTGTATAAATTTACGAAAACTACTACCCCAAAGTCAAATTCAATTGCTTACAAAAAGGGAACTTACATCTGACATAATTCGCACTCTTTGCGAAAACAAATTAGATCTTGATATAAATTACAAAAAACTCACCAAGGAAGCAGTCGACTTACTACATTCACACAAAATAAGGGTAAATTGCTGGACTTGTGACAACAAAGCCGACGCCGAAAGGCTTGTTGACTACGGCGTGGATTTTATAACCACCAACATACTTGAATAAGTTTTTACAAGGTGAATTTTATGAAAAAATCAGACATCATAAAATTAAATATTGAAAAAACCGCATCCGATGGACGAGGCATCGGCTACATTGACGGTAAAATTTGTTTTGTTCACGGAACACTTGAGGGTGAAACCGTAGAAGCACAAATCTATACTGTTCATAAATCCTACATTACCGCAGGAGTAACAAAAATACTTTCTTCCTCCCCACTTCGCCAGGAGAGTTATTGCAGCGTGTCCGACACTTGCGGTGGTTGTCCCCTTTCACATATTAAATACGAAAAGCAATTAGTAATCAAGCGCCAACATGTGGTGGATACACTTACTCGCATTGGAGGAATTGAAAATGCCGAAAGCATCGTAGCTGACACTATCGGTATGGAAATTCCTGCCCGCTACCGCAATAAAATGGTATTCCCCATAGGTCAAAAAGACTCAGGCGCCATAGGCGGATTTTACGCCCCACGCAGCCACGATGTTGTTGGACTTTCTGATTGCCGCGTGGGTGAAGATTGTGCAATAAAAGCTTTGACTACAGTAGTTAACTTTATGAACGAGTACCATATCCCTGCATATAACGAACGCACTCACAAAGGCTACATTCGCCGTGTGTTTGTTAGATGCGGGTACCACAGCCGTGATTTAATGATTGTAATTTCTTCATATAACGAAAAAATTAAAAATCTTGATAAATTAATAAATACGCTCAAAAATACCGACTTTGGCACATATAATTTAAAGAGCATTGTTTTAAATGTAAATTCAGCTAAAAACAATTTGGTGCTGGGAAATAAAAACATTACCCTTTGGGGCGAAGACTCTATATGCGACAGTATCTTAGGACTTCAATTTAACATTTCTCCCCACAGCTTTTTCCAAGTAAACCCCACACAAACCGAGCGCCTTTATGGAAAAGCTCTGGAACTGGCAGAACTTGATGATACAAAAACCGTATTGGACATTTACTGCGGTATAGGTACAATCTCACTTTGCGCCGCAAAATCGACAAAAAAAGTAGTTGGCGTAGAGATAGTTGACGCTGCCATTGAAGATGCAAAGAAAAATGCAAAAGCGAACGGATTGAAAAACACCGAATTTTTCTGCGGTGCGGCAGAGGATATTGTACCCACGCTTATCAAAAAAGGCGAGTGCCCCGATGTTGTAATCATCGACCCACCACGAAAAGGGAGCGACGAAAAGACACTGTCGGCAATTTTAACTGCCGCACCTGAGCGAATTGTGTATGTTTCCTGTAACCCTGCAACGCTTGCCCGTGATGCAAAATTCTTAACCGAAGGCGGATACAAAATGACATACGCTACTCCTGTTGATATGTTTCCCAACAGCGAACACATAGAATGTGTAGCAAAATTTGAAAGGAATTAATTATGAACTCAATAGTACTTTATAAATCAAAATACGGTTCAACAAAGGCATATGCTGAGTGGATAGCCGAGGATTTAGGCTGCGAGTGCCGCCCAGCAAAAGGAGTTAAAGCCGACGACTTACTTTTATACGATACCATAATCTACGGTGGCGGTCTTTATGCTGAAAATATCGCAGGCGCAAGCCTTATTACAAAAAATATTGAAAAATTAAAAAACAAAAAGCTCGTAGTTTTCACCACAGGCATCACACCTCTAGCTGTGCGCGAGTACTACGACGGAGAAGTTTTGGATAGAAATTTCAAGCCCGAAATAAGGCCCTATATTAAGGTCTACAACTTTATGGGTAAAATGATTCTTTCCGAGCTATCTGCACCACACAGAGCAGCTCTTAAGATGCTCAAAAAAATCATGTCGGGCAAAGAAAATCCCACAGACCTTGAAAAGATGCTTATTGAGCTTTGCGATGCAGACGGTGACTTCACCGACAGAAGCGCGATTTCTGAGCTTGTTGAATATGTAAAAAACTAAAATTTACCATAAATAAAACTAACTTCTCTACATATAATACTACTGTAACGAGTAAGACATAGGTCTTGGATATGGTCGGTGTTCGGATATAATTTGAACATATCTATCGTTACAGACGATACTGATAAAGCGAAGGAAACGATGGTAGATGCTTTATAAGAGGTGTTAGCAATGTAAAGATTTTTTTGCAACCGTTAGCCACATAAAAAAGTATCGTCAAGGCTGCAAGTACTACTTGCAGCCTTTTTTATTTTATGGTAGAATATCTGCGAGGTGTAATTATGAAAATATACGACTGTCACAT
>JAGBXV010000002.1 GCA_017629115.1 Clostridia bacterium
ATCCAGTTCGATTTCTCTTATTAAATCTGCATCATACGCCATTTTACTCACCGCCGTTTACTATTTTTAAAATTGCCTTTCTTTCAAACTCAGAATAATCATCATATTTTGAGCTTTTGGTTTCTGGCTTGTGGACAGTTTTCTTCTCCTCAGCCCTGCCCTCTAAAACTTTATTCATATAGTTAAAGGAAACCTTGCCTGTATTGTTTACGGTAATTTCATAAGCTTCTTTAATGGCATCAGGTGTTGCCTTTAGCTCTGTTTGCCACTTTAGGACAAATTCCTTTTCTTTTGTGGTGAGTTTTCTCTCATTTGCCCCTACAATGCGCTTCACAACTCCCGCATATGACAAAAATTCCTCACGCTTTTTGATATGTTTTTTTGCCTTTGCAACTGTGTCAACGCCTGCTTCCGCCCACTTTTGAGCTTCTTTTTCAAGCTTGTGCATGGTTGTTGTGCCTTTGTCTGCAAAATACTCAATCATAACAACTATAACTTCTGCAGGGAGTCTGTAATAGTCGTGCATAGAGTATAAAACTTCAATTTCGGCAGAGCTGAAAGTTCTACCAAGCAAGCCACTTACTATTTTATACATTTGAGAAAGCTTTCCGTCTTCCGCAATTTTTTTGCTGATTTCGCTGCTACGATAGTGAGGTTTAAAATCAGAAAGCTTTACCTTAGACTTTATGTCAAAGCACAGTTCAATATCAAACTCAGCATCCTCAACGCTTAAAAAGTTATGTATCTTGACTAAACCCTGCGACGAACAGTACAGAAACGCATTTACAACATCAATAATATTTATGTGAAGAGCGTCTGCAATAAAACCATTTGTAATGTCCGTTTTTCCCTTATAATAAAGAGACAGGGTAAACATATACACGCTTAGGTAAACCGAGGTCCCCGACTGTATTAACTTATCACAAGCCGCATCAGGAACACGGATAAAATCGCTATCTGGTCCTGCGGAAATGGAATTTATAATCATTTTATCTCACCTTACGCAATAATACTATTTTATTGTACCACATTGTAATCATTTTGTAAACCAAAAATTCGTCAAATTTCTCGTAAAATTGTGCACAAAAAAAGCACCACATCAGCGTAAGAGCAGTAATGTGGCACTTTTAACAAGTTCATAATTAAATTATTTACGAAGACCGAGTTTTTCGATAATCGCACGGTATCTTTCGATGTCAACCTTCATGAGGTACTTCAAAAGACCACGGCGCTGACCAACCATCTTTAAAAGACCGCGTCTTGAGTGGTGGTCCTGCTTGAACATCTTTAAGTGTTCGTTTAAGTGGTTGATTCTTTCTGTAAGTACAGCGATCTGTACTTCAGGTGAACCTGTGTCGCCTTCGTGGATTGCGTATTTTGCAATAATTTCCTGCTTAACTTCTTTACGCATTGTAATTTCCTCCTCTTTATAATATTTGCCGTATGCCGAGAGCAAGGTCAAAATCGAGGTGACGCCAAACCCCCAGTATCGGTAACGGAAAGTATTTTAACACATAATTTTTAATTTGTAAAGTATTTTTTTAAAGTTTTTTAATACTTTACTTTAATTCCCTTTATGATGTTATCTTTTTTAACAATATCCATCTTTTCTATTAAAGAATCAAGGTATGCTTCGTAGTTTTTACTCATTAATGAGTTCTTTGCATTTTCCTGAACTGTTGCATAGTCTGCGTGTGTTTCATCAATAGCTAATCTCTTGATGATGTGCCAACCGTAATCAGACTCTACGAGTTCGGGGTTAACTTCACCTGCTGCTACTGCAAATGAGCCCTTTGTGAAGGGAGCAACCATCTGGCTCTGACCATCTAATGTGTGACCTGTTTCTGTGATAAGATAACCGTCGGGTGTTGATTCCATACCGGGGTCTTCACCGTATGTTGAAATCAATGTAGCAAAGTTTTCGCCGGCCAAAGCCTTAGCTAAAACTTCTTCTGCCTTTTTCTTTGCTTCTTCAGCATAACCTTCTGTTTCGGGAACTGTGCCGTCTTCGCTTGCCGCAGGTGTATTGCTTACTAAAACATGCTGAACAAGTGCATAAGCTGTGTTGATTTCTGCTGCTATAGCATCATCAGCAGGAACAAACATTTCAGGGTCATCTGTTGTGAGCTTTGTGTAGTACTTGTCTGCTAAATATGTTTTTTCCATTACATCTGCGTATGTGTCTGCACTTACTTTGTACATTTTTAACATTTCATCCATGCCCTCTGTGTTGCGGGCTGCTGATCTTTCTTCATCAGTTAAAGAAATGCCAGCTTCTTTAGCTTTTACAACAGCTACTTCGATTCTTATAACCTGCTGCATAGCTTTGTCCTTAATGTACTCGGCTGCGTTTTTATCTTCAACAGTACCGTTCTTTAAAAATTCCTTAGCGGCATCTTCATCGGCAATACCCTGTTCTGATAAAACCTGAAGTTTTGCCATTTCTACATAAAACTTGTACTCCGCCTCTGTAATTTCGCTGCCGTTTACTGTAGCAATTGTGCGACTAACCTTAAGTCCGTTTATACTTGCAAGACCTACTGCTATAGCACAAATTAAAGCAATGGCAACAATCCATTTAATTGCTGATTTTAATCCTTTCAACAAAAAACACTCCTTTGTAAATTGTAATCGTATATATTATACACTAAATTTTTTCAGTATGCAATAGTTTATTATACTCTTGCAACAATTTTTTAACAGATTCGAGCAAATCCTCGCCACCTGTGGGTTTGGGTTTTAATACCATATGAGGCTTGATTCCTGCCGATACAAAGAATCTTTGTTCAAAAAGTCCCACAAGTCCGGATACTGCCCGAATGTCCATTTCACCTCGGAAATAGCACACCGTGTTGCCTTCCTTTATGGTAATCTCTGAAATATTTGCATCCTTTGCAAGGTACTTAATTTCGGCAATTTTTATAAGGCTTTCAACAGCCCGTGGCATATCGCCAAAGCGGTCGCAAATTTCGCCCTCAACCTCTAATTTGTCCTCGTCATTTTCAATAGAGGCTATCTTTTTGTAAATATCCAGTCGAGTTGAGTGGTTTTTAATAAACGCAGGCGGAATGTAGGCTTCAACATTGATGTCAATATTGGGTTGCCAGCTCTCCTTTGGAGTTTCACCGGTAATCTCACTTACGCTCTGTGCTAAAAGTTCGCAGTACATATCATATCCAACGGTATCAATATGTCCGTGCTGCTCGGCGCCTAAGATGTTACCTGCTCCCCTGATTTCCAAGTCGCGCATAGCAATTTTAAAACCTGAGCCAAATTCTGTAAATTCTTTAATTGCACGAAGTCTTTTTGCCGCAACTTCATTAAGCATTCTGTCTGGTCGGTAGGTAAAATAAGCAAACGCTCTGCGGTTACTTCTGCCTACTCTGCCCTTTAACTGATAGAGCTGAGACAGTCCCATACGGTTAGCGTCTTCAATGATTATGGTGTTAACATTAGGAATGTCAAGCCCTGTTTCGATTATTGTGGTACACACCAAAACATCAATTGTGCCCTCTGACATATCCATCATAATACGCTCTAAGGTGTCCTCGTCCATAGCGCCGTGAGCAAAGGCGATATTTGCATCCGGAAACACATCTCTCAGTTTTCTTGCAGTGGATTCAATACTTGCAATTCTGTTGTGAATATAGTAAACCTGTCCCCCACGGGAAAGTTCTCGGCGGATTGCATCGTGAAGTACCGCATCATTTTTTTCCATAACTATTGTTCTTACAGGGAAACGGTTTTCAGGTGGCTCAGTTAAAACACTCATATCACGAATATTTATCATAGACATATGAAGTGTTCTGGGGATAGGTGTCGCAGAAAGAGTTAAAACATCAACATTGTTCTTAAGCTCTTTAATACGCTCTTTGTGCTTTACCCCAAAGCGCTGCTCCTCATCAACAACCAAAAGTCCCAAATCTTTGAATTCTATATCCTGACCAAGCAGCCTGTGAGTGCCAATAATTATATCAATTTCACCCGATTTTAACTGCTTGATTATTTGAGTTTGCTCTTTTTTTGTTTTAAATCTTGAAATTTCCGCTATCCTTATGGGGTATTTTTTCATTCTTTCGGAGAATGTATTAAAATGCTGCATAACCAAAACGGTAGTGGGTGCAAGTATTGCAACCTGCTTTGAGTCCATTACGGCTTTGAATGCCGCACGCAGGGCTACTTCAGTTTTTCCGTACCCAACATCACCGCACAGAAGTCTGTCCATAGGTCGGGTGCTTTCCATATCCTTTTTGATTTCAGCTATGCTTATTAACTGGTCATCTGTTTCAACATAAGGGAATGCTTCCTCAAAGGATTTTTGCCACTCTGTATCGGGAGAGTACGCAAAGCCCTGCGCCTGTTGGCGAGCAGCATAAAGTGCCACAAGTTCACGGGCAAGCTCCTCTGTTGAGGCTTTTACCTTTTTCTTTTGTCTTGCAAAGTCAGCTCCACCCATACGGTTTAAGCGGACTGTTCCCTCTTTACCCACATATTTTTGAAGTATGTCAAGCTGAGATGTGGGAACATATAGAAAATCATCGCCGTTATACTTTATTTTTAAATAGTCGTGACGCTGTCCCTCAACCTCCAGCGTATCGAGTCCCAAATACTGACCGATACCATGGGTGTGATGAACAACATAGTCGCCAATATCTAAATCGTTAAAGTCACGGATTTTACTTGCAGGGTCTAACTTTTTGCGCTTGCCTTTTTTCTTGGGGGCTTTACCGAAAATTTCTTCAGAGCCGAAGATTGCGATTTTTTCTTCTTCGTAGTAAAAGCCTTGTGACAAACCACCTTCTGCAAAATTTATTTTTGTCTTTAAAAGTTTTTCTGTTTCGTTTATCTTAAAGCCGTGTGTGGTTAAATCTTCGCACAATTTCTCCCTTGCGTCTGTATTTACGGAAAAAATCAAGGTATAACCATTTTTCTGAAATTCCTTAAGCTCATCGTAAAATCTTTCACGCTCGCCGAAGGTTTTTCCTAAATCACCTACAGTAACATTAAGTTCTGCCACAGGCTTATAATCACGGCAGGGAAAAGGCAATTCAAAAAAGCCAATAAACTCGTACTTCAAAAGTTCCCTTAAAACATCGTAGTAATCGTGGATATATTTTTCTTTAAATATAAAGTTTTCATTGTCCTCAGCTAACGCTTTTACGGTTTCTTCAATATCCCACTTTAAACCCTCGTAGCGCTCGGAGATTTTATGAGGCTCGTCAAAGAAAATTACGGCATTGTCATTAAAATACTCAAGAATTGATGTTTCGCGGTTTTTTGCCATAAAGCTGTCGTTTGCAGGGCCTATTGACACAGTTTCAGTATTTTCCACAGAAACCTGTGTAAACACATCAAAAAATCTGATTGAATCAACCTCGTCACCAAAAAGCTCGATTCTTACAGGGTTTTCCTGTGACGGCGCAAAAATATCCACTATGCCTCCACGAATAGCAAACTGCCCCTTACCCTCAACAGTGTCCTCACGGGTGTATCCTAAGTCAACAAGCTTTTTCGCCAGTTTGTCAAGGGGCAATTCATCAGCAACACAAATCATAAGCATACTTTCCTTATAAGAATTCAAATCCACCGTAAACTGCAAAAGTGCGTCTAACGACATAACGGTTACTGTTGAATTCCTGTCAGAAAAAGCAAGCTTTTCTATTATCTCAAGGCGCTGATTCAAAAGCTCGTTACTCTTGGCGTCTGCCTTATAAAATTCAAGCTCCTTTGAGGGATAATAGTATACACTGTCCCCGAGGTAGTACATAAGTTCATCGGCAACGCGTTTTGCCTCATAGTCAGAGTCTGCCACATACACGCCCTGAATCCCTAAATCTTTGCAAACGCATGCGGCAAAATGCGCTTTTGCAGGGCGGGTAAGCCCTACTACATTCTTTGCGCCTTTGCCTGATAATTTCCTTATTTCGTTGTAGGATGATAATTCCTTAATTGTGTTCAATAATAACATCAATACACCTTTGCGTTAAAGCTGTTCATTGCAGCCTCAACTCCATTTTTTATAATCATAGGAACAGCATCTTCCACCATCGCATCTACAGCCGCCGACATATGGGTAATTTCTTCTTTTGAAAATTTACCCAAAACCCAGTCGGCTAAATCGTAATGCTCGGGGGCTGCCCCCACTCCCATTTTAATTCTTATAAATTCGTCACTGTTTAGATTTAAAATTATGGATTTAAGTCCGTTGTGACCGCCGGCAGAGCCTTTGGCACGAATTCGCACCTTACCGCAGTCAAGACTTACATCGTCGTGAATAATTATAACATTTTCGGGTGGTACTTTGTAAAAAGTACAAACCTCTCTAAGACTTTCGCCCGATAAATTCACATAGGTCTGGGGTTTTACCAAAATAACCTTTTCCCCTGCGATGTTTCCCTCGCCGATTAGAGCCTTATGCTTTATTTTATTTATTTTTATTCCGTAATGCGCACCCATATAATCAAGGGCAATAAAACCAATATTGTGCCTTGTTCCCTCGTATTTTTTACCGGGGTTGCCTATTCCTAAAATTACATACATCGTTTTTCCCTACTTTACATAAGTTATTGCCACACCGTCGCCTATCGGCAAGATCGTTGTTTCAAATCGTTCATCGTTACACAAAAAGCTCAGATATTCTCGCAAGCGCCTTGTGATTGTGATGTGCTTTTTGGTTGCAAGATGGTCGCTTGCAGTCATTCCAAAATACAAAACATCGTCTGTTAATATTATGCCACCTGATTTTACTATTTTCAAGCTTTTTTCAAAATGGTCACGATACTGCCCCTTGGCAGCGTCAATAAATACAAAGTCAAACTCGCCCGATAAGCTTTCCAAAACTTCTGTGGCGTCACCGAAAATTGTGTGTATTCTATCCTCAACGCCCCGAGCCTTTATATTTTCTCTTGCCAGTGATAGCACACTTTCATCACGCTCAATGGTGGTAACGCAGGAGGATTCCCCTGCGTACTTTAGCATAAGCATTGAACTGTAGCCTATTGCCGTGCCCACCTCTAAAATCTTAGCAGGCTTTGTTATTGACATTAACACGCTGAGCAGTTTTTCCACCTGTGGTTTTACTATATAAATATGGTTAGCTTCAGCATAATCACGCAGCTCTTTAAAAAATGGTTCTTCAGCTTTGTGAGTGCTGTTTATATATTCTTCTATGTAATCATACTGGATATTATTCATTTAAAAGTAACTCCTTAAGATATGAAAATCTTTTGGCTTCGTAGTCGTTGTCAACCATTTTGGCTAACGCTGCCTGCTGACCCACTAACACCACTCGGTTTTTGGCACGGGTTATTGCTGTGTACAAAAGGTTTCGTGTAAAAAGCTTGTCCACTCCACGAAAAACAGGCATAACCACCGTGTCAAACTCACTGCCTTGACTTTTGTGAACAGTAATAGCGTAGGCATGGTCAATTTCTTCAAGCTGAGAATTTTCATAATTCACCTGCTTTCCGTCGTCGTAGGTTATGGTCACTTGCCCTGTTTTTACATCTGTAATTCTTCCGATGTCACCGTTATATACACCAAAGCCTTCGTCCCCTGCTGACCTTTTCCACACAAGGTCATAGTTGTTTTTTATCTGCATTATTTTGTCGCCTGAGCGAAGAATTCTTGTCTGAAATTCTCGTTCCGGCTTTTTATTGTCTTTAGGGTTTAAAACCTTTTGCAATGCTTCATTTAAAGCATAAACCCCCGCTGCAGTTTTTTTCATAGGGGTTATGACTTGAATGTCGGAAAATGCATCTATTCCGTAAGCTGCGGGCAAACGCCTTGACACAAGGTCAATTACTTTTTCACAGATTTGCTCATTACTTTCCGCCTCAACAAAGAAAAAGTCCTTGTCCTTGGCATTAAGCACGGGATACTCCCCTGTATTTATTTTGTGAGCATTTACAACAATCATGCTTTCTTCCGCTTGACGGAAAACTGTGTCAAGTCGTGTTACGGAAACAGCACCGCTTTCAATTATGTCAGAAAGCACATTTCCTGCGCCTACTGACGGAAGCTGGTCGCTGTCGCCAACGAGTATCACTCTTGCACCGTGCTTAACAGAAGAGATAAGTGCGCCCATAAGTATGGCATCAACCATACTCACCTCGTCTACTATAATTACATCTTCAGGCAAGGCTTCAGCATTTCCACGGGAATATTCGCGCAAAACATCGTCTTCACGGTAGTCGATTTCCAAAAGCCTATGTATGGTTTTTGCATCACGCCCGCAAAGTTCCGTCATTCTTTTGGCGGCTCTACCCGTGGGGGCACAAAGGGCAATTTTTTCACCCTGCTTTTCAAACAGCTTTATAATAAAGTTGATTGTTGTCGTTTTTCCTGTACCAGGGCCACCTGTAATAACAGTAATACCCGAGGATATTGCACACCGCACCGCTTCGCGCTGTGCTTCTGCCAGTGTGATTTTTTCTTCTTTTTCTATTTTTTCTATTTCTTTGTCAGTGTTTTTAAAAGCGCTGTCTGACATTCTTTCATTTATTTCTTTAATGCAGGTTGCAATCAACTGCTCTGCTGAATAAAGTGCAGGAAGGAAAATAGCGTCCTGTCCCTCTTTTGTTTTTTTCATTACAAGCTGATGTTCAGAAAGCAACTTAACCAAAGCATTTTCTGCAGATTGAGCGTCGATTTCAAGCATCTTGACAGCATAAAAAATCAGCACCTCGCGGGGAAGATATGTGTGCCCCTCGCCTCCTGCATAATAGGTAAGAATATACTTAAGTCCTGCTTTTATTCTGTCCTGACTTCCTTTGTCGCCACCGGCTAAGCTCGCCACTCTGTCCGCCGTTTTAAAGCTTATGCCACGCACACGCTCGCAAAGTATATATGGATTTTCCTTGATTTTTTCCACAGCGTTTTTTCCTAATATGTCATAGACCTTAATTGCATATCCTGCAGAAATGTTGAACTTTTGCAAAAACATAATAAGCTGTTCTTTGTCCTGTACCGCTATATAGCTTTCATTAATTTTTGCTGCACGCTCGCGGGATATGCCCTTGATTTTGGAAAGTCTTTCGGGGGTGTCTGATATAACATGGAGGGCATCTTCTGCAAACATATCAACTATTTTTTGCGCCATTTTGGCACCTATGCCCTTTATAACACCTGACGACAGGTATGTAAGAATTGAATCCTTTGTTTCCGGTTCAATGCGCTCAAAATACTCAATTTTTAACTGTAGGCCATAGTTTGGGTGGTTTACCCACTTGCCGCATACAACTAAAATTTCGCCGCACTTAATATAAGGCACCGTGCCGACACAGGTAATTAAACCCTCGTCTGCGTCCTCAAGGTCAAAGATAGCGTAGCCGTTATCCTCGTTCATATATATGATTTCATCTACTGTGCCGCGGTATGCGTCAAGCTCTTTCATATACCAAATTCTCCAATATAGTCTCGCACTTTATCGTATAATTTTTCATCTAAGCAATCAAACCAAGCATACCCTCCGCGTCTGAACCATGTCAACTGTCGTTTTGCGTAGTTTCTGCTGTTTTTCTTGATTAGTTCTAAACTTTCTTCCTTTGAGATTTCGCCCGTAACTGCCATAACAGCCTCTTTATAGCCAATGCCCTGCATTGACTGAGCGTCTTTTGAAATTCCATCACGAAGCAAGCCCTCAACCTCATCAAAAAGCCCCTGCTCTACCATAATGTCAACACGGCGGTTGATACGCTCATAAAGCAATTCTCGCTCACAGCTCAGGGCAATCAGGCAAAAATCATAAGGCGATTTATTGAGCTTCGACTCCGCCTCGTAAGCTGTTCTTGTTTTGCCTGTGGTTTCAAAAATTTCTAAAGCTCTTATTACCCTTTTGGTGTTGTTTGGGTGGATGCTTTCTGCAGATTCAGGGTCTACATCCTTTAGCCTTTGGTGCATAGCCTCAGGTCCGATTTGTGAAAGTTCCTCTTGCAATCTTTTACGCACTGACATATCCTGTTCTGAATCTGAAAACTCCACATTATCAACCAACGATGAAATATAAAGCCCTGTGCCACCAACTATAATGGGCACTTTGTTCCGCGATAGAATATCATCGATTTTTTCCTTGGCGTCCCTCACATAGTCAGCAACGGAATACACGCCGTTTGCCGAAATTATGTCCATAAGATGGTGAGGAATACCCTCACGCTCCTCTATGCTTGGTTTTGCACTTCCAATATCAAGTTTTTTGTAAATCTGGATTGAGTCGGTAGATATGATTTCTGCACCTAACTCCTTTGCAAGTCGCACCGAAAGGGCGGTTTTTCCAGTTGCGGTGGGACCTGTAATTACAATTACCTTGTTCATTTAAACTATCCTTTTAAACTGTTTTTCAATAAAATCTTTTGTAAATTCTATGGTTATAGGTCTTCCGTGAGGGCAGGTGTTGATGTTATCCAACATAAATATGTCGGTTAAAAGCCTGTCCATTTCAGCGCTGTTTAACTCTTTATTCGCCTTGATTGCCCCTCGGCAGGCAATACGATAAAGCATTTTAGCGGCAAGGTCGTCGTCAATGTTTTTGCGATTATTAGCAAACATTGAGATTATTTCAAACATTGTTTCTTCAATGTCAGTTTCTTCTGCCTCCATGGGGATTTCCCGCACAATGATTTCACGCTCGCCATAAGGAGCTGCAATATAACCAAGCTCGCATATCGCCTGCTCCTGCTCACAAAACACAGCGTACTCATTTGCTGTTAATTTTACAATTTCGGGCATAAGTAAAATTTGTGTGACTATGTTTCTTTCTCTGTACTGTGCCAAAAGCTTTTCATAGCGGAGACGCTCGTGTGCTGCGTGCTGGTCTACCATTAAAAGCTTTTCGTCCTTTTCTACCATTATGTATGTGTTAAAGACTTGTCCGCAAATGCGAAATACGGGCTTTTCTTTTATGATTTCCGGTTCTTTTATCTCAATTACAGGCTTTGGGATTTCCTTTATTTCTACCTTAATTTCAGGTTTTGGCTCTTCTTTCTTTTCGGGCGCTTTGTATGTATTTTCTCCAAAGCTGATTTTTGCCTGTTCTGTGATAACAGGCTCTTTTTTTACCACAGGTGTTACCTTAGTAAAATCTATTTTTGGCAACTCTTTCTTTACTTCCGGAGTTGCCTTAAAGGTTTCCTTTACCACCTGAGGTGTCGGTCTTGTAAATGTGGTCTGTGAGGGTTTTTCCTCCGATACCTTTGGCACATACGCCTTTTTATAAAGTGCGTTTTTCGTCGCCCAGTAAACTGCATGGTAAACTGCCTTTTCATCGGCAAACTTCGCCTCAAGCTTTGTGGGGTGAATGTTTATATCAACCATTTCGGGAGATAATTCAACATTTAAAACACAAGCAGGGAATTTTTTAACCATAAGCTCGTTTTTATAAGCCTCCTCCACTGCGTGGGCAAGTAAAGCACTCTTTATGTATCTTCCGTTTACAAAGAAATTTTCCATATTGCGGTTTGCTCTTGATGCCTGAGCTTTTGCGCACATACCAAAAACACGAACTCCGCCCTCCGTATAATCTGCTTCCACCATAGCGTCCTTTATATCACGACCGTAAACAGCATAAATCGCAGAGGAAAGCTGATTGTCACCCGGGGTGAAGATAATTTCTTTTCCGTTGTTTATGAATTTAACTGAAATTTCAGGATGAGAAAGGGCAAGGCGTGCCACAATATCCTCAATGTAACCTGCTTCCGTGTAGTCTTTTTTCAAAAACTTCATTCTGGCAGGAACGGTGCAAAAAAGCTCACGCACCAATACAGTTGTCCCGTCGGGGCAGCCCGCCTCAACAATGTCAATAATCTCCCCGTTTTGGGCAATCATATATGTGCCTGTTTCTTCTGCTTTGGTTTTTGTGTAGATTTCAAGCTTCGACACAGCCGCAATGGAAGATAACGCCTCACCACGGAAGCCGAGAGTTGCAATACGGGATAAATCGTCCTCGGTTGAAATCTTGCTTGTAGCGTGGCGGATGATAGAAAGCTTTGCGTCTTCTTTGGACATACCTATTCCGTTATCCGTCACACGCATATACTTAATGCCGCCGTTTTTTATTTCAACTGTAATGACAGTAGCTTTGGCGTCAACCGAATTTTCCAAAAGCTCTTTTATTACTGACGCAGGGCGCTCTACTACTTCACCTGCGGCAATTTTATCA
>JAGBXV010000040.1 GCA_017629115.1 Clostridia bacterium
ACCGTGCGAAGCTTTGCGCGCAAGAGTGCGTTTCTGCCTTCAATTTCTGCAGTTTCGCGGTTTAACTTCTGAATGCGACCGTCCAGTTCATTCATCATTTCCTGAGCACGAACTTTGGCTTCTCTCACGATTGTATCTGCTTGTTCGTGAGCGTTTCTAAGGATTTCTTCGCTGGTACGCTGTGCGGAAATTATGGCACTACGCATTGTTTCTTCCATTTCTTTATAGTTTTCAACAGAGTCGGTCAAAATTGCATTTTTGTCCTTTAAACCTGCATTTTCACGGTAAATTTTTGCATAATCAATTGACAACTCGGTCAGAAATGTTTCAACCTCATCAATATCATATCCGCGGAAACCTTTTTTAAACTCCTTGTTTTCTAAATCTACAGGCGTAATCATAATTTCCCATCCTTTCAATATTTAAATATATTTTTTAATTTCAAGTATCATGCGTCCTTTTCGTGTTTCTCCAAGGGCGCTTTCCACAACAAATCTCCCGTAGTGACGCACGGAAATAACATCGCCTGTGGCGAGCTTTTTGTCGGGGTTGTTTTCCACTGTAAAATTCACATTCACATTATCAGCTGCAATACACTTTGAGGCTTCGGACCGTGACATACGGCAAACCGCAGACAGCACTGCATCAAGTCGTGTCGATGACACAATCACCTTAAGCATTTCAAATTTATGCTTCAGGGAAAATGTTTTATCATCAGGGCAAATAGAAACCTCCACCTTTTGCCTGCCCACAGTTTTTAAGTTATACAGAATGTACTCAGCCGCCGTGCTTTCGCACATGATAACGGCATCATTATCGCCAAAGTAAATATCACCAGTCATTTCACGCTTTATACCCAGTCCCAAAACGGAACCTAAAACATCTCTGTGAGTAGCTGAGCCAAGATTAGATACCAAAAGCGGTGTAATTGGAAAGTCTTCCTCTGCAAGTTCAAGAAAATCAGGATAAAATCCTAAAATAACTCTTTCTGCATCTTCACTTCCGCCATACGCCATACATCTGACATCGGCAGACAGTCTGTATTGTGACTTAAAAACCGCCAAATCGTGAGGGCTTACAAAATGAGAAAAACGAACACTCTTGTACTTTAGTACAGACTGCTCGAAATCCTCACATCTTGAAAGCCACTCGCTTTCCTGCGAATGTAGGCTTTGTTTCATATTAGTTTACAAAGGGAAAACCGCTTGCCTTTGCACCGTCACGGTAGTTGCCTGTAACTTCTACATTGCTGGGTGTGATAAGGAAAATTCTGTTTGAAACATTCTGAATTTTACCGCCTACACCATAAACAGCACCTGATAAAAAGTCAACAACTCTGCGTGTTGTTTCGTTGTCGAGTTTTTCTAAGTTTGCAACGATAGGCTTTCTGTTCTTTAAGTGGTCAGCTGCGTCCTTCGCATCGTCAAAGTTTAAGAACTGAATAACAACAACCTTAGAAGGTCCGCTGCCTGCGATTGAAGAAACCTTTGCTTTTCTGCCAAGGGGAGTTGCAGGCTCTATAACTTCTTCGCCTTCAGCCTCAACTTCGTAAACCTCTTCCTCTTCGTCAGAAATTCCAATCCACTTAAGCATTTTGTTCATTGTACCCATTTTTTTACTTCCTTTCAAGTTATAACTTATTTTAATTATTTTTATGTAAAGGTAATTTTGCGCTTAGTTAAAAAGTGCACTGCCCACACGGACTATAGTAGCACCCTCGAGTATGGCCTCTTTATAATCGCCGCTCATACCCATAGACAAGTGCTGCATATCTACACCATCTATCTTTTTGTCTGCAATGTCACAGGAAAGCTTCTTCAAATCGTGAAAATACCTTCTGCACTCATCAGGCGCGGCGCTAAGTGGCGCCATAGTCATAAGCCCTTTTACACGCACATTTTCAAGCTTTGATATTTCCTCAACAAGACCAAATGTATCATAAGGTGTTATGCCGAATTTGCTTTCCTCGCCCGAAACATTTACCTGAATCAGAATTTCTGCAATTCTTTTGTGTTCTTTAAATTTTCTATCTATTTCTTCTGCAAGTTTCAGGCTCTCTACTGAGTGGATAAGCGAAACCTTATCCGCTATGTATTTTACTTTGTTTGTTTGCAGGTGACCAATCAGGTGCCAGCAAGGCTCGTCCTTTAATACTTCGTATTTTTCAAGCAAGCTCTGCACACGGTTTTCACCCAAGGTTACAACTCCTGCATCCATTACCTCACGGGCCTCGCTTGCAGTTACTGTTTTTGTTACTGCAACAAGCGTTACATCCGAAGGATTTCTACCTGACTTTATTGCTGTTTCAGCGATATTATCAAGTACTCTTTTTACATTATCTTTTATCACATTTATCATTTCCTTTACTGTGATACTATTCTATCACTCTGCCGTCGTAATACTCCGGCGCTGATGTTACTACTTCATCGTATGATTTTATGGGCATACTTGCATCCGCTGAGGAAACAATTGCCTCCTCTTCATTACTGTAGTCAATGTTTATGGGCAAAAATCTCATAACAGCACCACGCTTAATATAAAGACCTATTTTGTTATCAACGGTGTGAATATGCTCAACATCAACTTTATAGCCACTAACACTCTTCTTAACAAAATCTATATTTACAACCCGTCGTGTTAAAAGATTTTCTACATAGTTATCGCACTCAACAACAACGGTACGAACTCCCTTGCCATTAGGCTCGGAAATGTATTTGACAGTCGCCTTGTTATCCTGTGAAGAAAAATCGTTAAATCTTATAATTACGCTGCTGCCGATTTCAAGTCCGCTTACCATTTCCTCTTCAACATTCACCGCAACATAATACGAAAAATTATCAATAATCTTGTAGGTATATACGCTACCTTCGTTTATTTTGTTGCCGTTTTTGCTTCCCTTTATGACATCGCTGATTTTATCAGGCGAAAGCTCACCAATGGTATCAA
>JAGBXV010000041.1 GCA_017629115.1 Clostridia bacterium
GTTTATGCAGTCTTTGGACGGCTACAACCCTGAAAGTGACGAAGAGTTCGACCCTGAAAATATGCCCCTTGCTATGATGAATGGCTTTGGAAGTATTTTTGGTGGAAATGCTGAACACCAGGAACAGGGTGGCGGAGTAAAAACCGCAAAACGCCAGAAAAAGGCAGAAAAACGCATATTAGACAGCTTTGGCACTAACCTTACTGCCAAGGCAAAAGATAAACTTATTGATAGAATCGTGGGCAGAGATGCAGAAATCAGCCGCACAATTCAGATTCTAAACCGCCGTTCAAAAAACAACCCCGTGTTGTTGGGTGAACCCGGTGTAGGTAAAACTGCAATAGCCGAAGGCCTTGCTGTCAGAATAGCGGAAAAAAAGGTACCTGCAAAGCTTTTTGATAAAGAAGTTTACCTTTTGGACTTTACTGCCATAGTTGCAGGAACGCAGTTCCGCGGTCAGTTTGAATCAAGACTTAAAAAGATTTTAGAAGAAGCTAAAAAACTTGGAAATATTATTCTTGTAATTGACGAAATTCACAATATTGTAGGCGCAGGTGATGCCGAAGGTGCAATGAGTGCGGCAAATATCTTAAAGCCGGCTTTGGCCCGTGGCGACATTCAGGTTTTGGGTGCTACAACATTGGATGAATACAGAAAGCATATCGAAAAAGATTCGGCACTAGAACGCCGTTTCCAGCCTGTTATGGTCAACGAGCCTACAATGGAGGACACAGTCCAAATCCTGAAGGGTATAAAGGACTATTACGAAAATTATCACAGAGTAAAGATTTCCGACGATGTTATTGAACAGGCTGTATATCTTTCGGAAAGATATATAACTGACAGATTCCTGCCCGACAAAGCCATAGATGTAATTGACGAAGCAGGTTCAAAGGCAAACCTTCAGAATGTAAAGCTTATCGAATTGAAAAAGCTTACAGATAAGCTTAAAGCTGTGCAGATAGAAAAGGAAAACGCAGTATCCAACGATTCTACAGACGATTACCAGAAAGCAGCGGAATTAAAGGCAAAAGAATGTGCCTTGGTGGAAGAAATCAATAAGCTTAACGAATCAGGTATTGATACAACTCTCACATTGGAAAATATTGCAGAAGTAATAGAAGACTGGACAAATATTCCTGTCAAGAGCCTGACAGAAACAGAAAGCGAAAAGCTCTTAAACCTTGAAGAAAGAATAAAAGAGCGAGTTTTAGGTCAGGACCATGCAATTGAGGTGGTAGCAGAAGCAATTCGCCGTAACCGTGCCCGTTTAACCCGTGCACGCCGTCCTGTTTCCTTTATATTTGCAGGACCTACAGGAGTTGGTAAAACAGAACTTGCCAAAACCTTAGCGCGCGTTATGTTTGACTCGGAAGAGGCAATGATAAGAATTGATATGTCGGAGTATATGGAGAAGCACACGGTGTCAAAACTCATTGGTGCACCTCCCGGATATGTGGGTTACGATGACGCAGGTCAGCTTACAGAAAAGGTAAGAAGAAAGCCTTATTCCATTATTTTGCTTGATGAAATTGAAAAGGCTCACGGCGATGTGTTTAATATCCTGTTGCAGATATTAGACGATGGCAGAGTAGCGGACAGCCACGGTCGTATTGTTAACTTTGAAAACACAGTTATCATTATGACATCTAACGCAGGCTCGCAGGTTCGCTCGGCAAATCTTGGCTTTAACAAAACCGCAGACGATGCAGCTGATGCAAGAACTGCGGCTGCGCTTAAAGAAATTTTCCGCCCTGAATTTTTAAACAGAGTAGATGACATTATCACATTTAAATCATTGGGCCGTGAAAATCTTGTTGGCATTGTGGGCATTATGCTGAAAGACCTTGCTACAGAGCTTTTCAGAAAAGAAATTATCTTAGAAGTAAAAGACAGTGCAAAGGACTTGATTTTAGAAAAGGGCTACGACCCAAAATTCGGTGCTCGTCCCTTGCGCCGTGCTATAGAAAAGCACATCCAGAACCCTATAGCATCTTTGGTTATCAGAGGGGAAGCAAAAAAGCACTGCAAAATAGTTGTTTTCGCCGAAAATTCAGAAATTAAGGTAAAATTACAAAATTTATAAAAGAAAAAAGCGTTGCACAGCAACGCTTTTTTTGTTGTAATTATAAAGTTTCAACTGTAGCTACTTCTTCAGAAACAACATCTGATGACTTGTCCTTTTTCTTCTTAAAAACTTTAACTACTTTGTCAATAAGAGTAGGAACACTGTCGATAATGTCCTGTGCAGGAGATGTGTTCTTTTCAATGGGCATAAGCTTGATTTCTTCTTTGCCTACAACCATAAATGCAACAGGCTCAATTGTAGCACCGCCACCTGAACCGCCGCCGAAGTTTGAGTCAGAATTTGCAACAGTTTTCTGACCGAAATCAGAACCACCTGCGCCAAAGCCAAATGATACCTTTGAAATAGGAATAATAATTGTGCCGTCTTTTGATTCTACAGGCTCGCCGACGATAGTATTAACATCTACCATATCTTTGATGCTCTGCATTGCTGTTTCCATTAAACCGTTAATAGGATGTTCTGCCATTTTATGCACCGCCTTTAATATTATTTATTTTATTATTAATATACAAATAAGTTTTTACCAATTTTCTAATTATTATTATAAAATGAATTGGCCTCATAATCAAGATAGTTTTTGAATAAATTTCAAAAAGTTTGTTGTTAAAGTCAGGATAAACCTGCATATTTATCTTTTTTATGCCGATTAAACTGTCAACAACCTTTAAAATAAAGCTACCCATACCCCAGATAGCGCCCGTGGAAATTCCGGTTGTTGCAGCGTTGTCAAAGCCAAATTTTATTTGGAAATCCACACTCTTTACAGAGGAGTGCCTGCGTACATAAGCAAGCATCTTTCTGAGATGGTCTTTGGAAGTATCATAGATTTCTTTAAACTCAGAAACATTTTTCCTGAAATTTTCAAAGGATAGTGAGTTTTCTTTCTTTTTTGGCTTTTTTTCTTTGTTTTTTTTCTTGTTTAACCTTATTTTGAACGGTATTGCAAATATTTTAAAACGAAGATAGAGGTTGTTTTTGTTAGCTGTTCTGATTATTTCAACGCCAAATTCCATAGGCGTCAGTATAAAAGCGCCTGTCAGCAGTATTAACAAAAATAAAATAATCAATACAACTGTCAACAAAATCACCTACTTACTCGTTTGTTTCGTCCTCCGGTTCTGTCGGAAGTTCTTCGCTATCAGTAACCGCAATCTGTTCGCCGCTTGCTTCCTCTACGGCAAGATACGGGAACTGTGCTGCCAAATCCTCAATA